>JBMYUM010000208.1:0-7228 GCA_049605375.1 Phycisphaerae bacterium
CGTTCCTCGTCAAATTCCAAACGGTTATCTGCAACGATCCGAATTCCCACCTGGAAGAACCGTTGGAAGTCTCCTGCGACACCGTTAACCGGAGTATTAATTGCGCGATTCAAGCGGTTGCGAATCTGATTAACTGTTCGATCGCCCTGCAGCGCCGCACGTTCAAACGTCTCAGGGTCGACGGCGGTCAGGTCGTCGATCTGAGATTGTGTTTCATTGTACGCCGACACAAATGTCCGGAACGCCTCGACGACAGAATCCAAGTCCTGCGATACATCGACCGTCACCGGTTCATCACCAACGGATAGCAGATCCAATGTGACACCTTCGATGACGTTTTCCAATGTGTTGGAACCGCTGCTGACCAAGATTGGATTGACGGCATCATCGCCACCAATGGCAACGACCGCATCACTCGCCCGCGAAAGCGTGTTCAAACCCAGATCTATACCATCTGAGTTGATGACGAGCTGTCCACGTGTGCCGGTCAAGCCGGATGTCAACGTCAGGCTGGCCGGGTTCACCGCCCCACCGTCATTCACAATGGCAGCTGAAAACGACCCGCCCGCTTCGTTTATTTTGCGGGTGACGTCATTGAGGGTATCGCCGGCAGTGATGTTAATCTTGTATTCGTACGATCCGTCAATGAAGGACTGACCTTCGCCTGCCGTTCCTGCCAAACGAAGGTCGGCAGCGGCGGTGCTGTTCGTTCCGTCGGCGATCGTCAGTGCGAGTTCGCCGTCAGAGCTGTCTTCTATGAGAATGCCGTCACCCTGATCGTTGATCCGCGCGTTGGTCGTGTCGCCGGACGCCGAGTTGATTTCGTCAATGACCTCGCCGACTGTCTGTAGATTGCTGGCAAGATCGATGGTGTAGGTGAAGCCGGCAGAGTCGGTGATCTGGAAGCTGCCCAGGTTGATGCCAGCGCCGCCGTTCAGATCGGACAATAGCGTCTGCCGTGAAACATATTGCTTCTGAAGGTTTCCGCTTTGTACGACATCACTTTCGACACCCGTGGTAGCGATACCAAGATCGGCCGCAAGTGATCCCGAAACGTCTTCGATTCGCAGGACGCCGTTGTCGCCGGTCAGGTCTCGAATCACGATACCTGTTCCACCACCGCTCACTTCGGCACGAAGTGTTGCAGTTCCACCGGCATCGGTCGGAACCGACTGATTGATCAGATCGATTACATCCTTCAACGTGCGAGCGGTGCTCAGGTCAATGTCGCCCGTGCTGTTCCCTGATCGGTCTGTCAGGCGAATGGAACCAGTGGTTACGCCTGAGCCCCCATTCAGCGATTGCAACAGGACCGTGTTCAAACCCGCGACCAGCGTCCGTGATTCGATTTCCGAGAAGCCGCCGATTTCCACGTCGTCCAGACCGAGGTCTCGCGCGGCATTTGATCCTTCACCGGCACGAATCGTGTAACTTTCATCGCCATTTGTCTTTATGGAGATTGAGTTGCCGTTCTCGCTGATCGAGGCTTCCACCCCGAAGTTTCCATTGGCGAAGTTGATGGCACGGACCAGGTCCCCCACCGTTTCCATGCGGTACAGATCATGGCTGGTGACAACGTTGTCATCGAACGAGCCAGCGATACCCAGGTCGGCAGCGGCAAATCCGACGTTGCCGTTGTCGTCCGGAATGTCTTCAATCAGCAGTTCGGGTATTTCGTCACCGCTCAAACCGGTGTTGTCAGAAATGAACAGGCCTGCGTTGACGACGGTCGCGTTGACATTAACGCCGGCGGCGGATGCGTCTTCATTGATGCGATCAATGACGTCCTGCACGGTTTTTACGGCGGGCCGACTCTCGTCACCCAGATCGATCACGCCGGCATTACCGGCGCGGTCCGTGATTCTGAACTTACCAAGCCGCACACCGTTTCCGTTGTTAAGTTGCTCAAGCTTGAGATCAAGGCGGCTGGCGAGCACGGATGATAATGACACGCTGAAATCATAGTTTCCGCTGGCGCTCTCAAACAGCAGGTCGCCACCGTCAAACAAGCGGTCTATGCCGTTACCGTCATTCAGTTGCGAAAGAAGTACGCCGTCGCCCAGATAGACGAGATCGTTGCCATCGATGCGCGTACCGTCACCAATGGCGGTGCCCGCAATACCGAGGTCTTCCGCAAGGTGTCCCCCGTTGGCATCAAGTACCTTCAGTGCACCTGTTGTGGAGCCGGTGATGTCTTCAATAACGATTCGATCACCGGAAGCACCATTGGCATCGACGCCGGTGACGCTTGCTCTGACTTCGATCGATGTGTTGGAGTTGATCGCTTCCAGTACATCATCAATGGTGACGGCGCTTCGAAGGTCGATGTCAGCTGAATTACCCTCTTTATCAAAGATCGTAATGACACCCCTGCGAATGCCTTCGCCGGCCTTGAGTGAGTCGAGGGTCGTTGAGCGGTTCACCTGGCCATCACCGACTTCGATCGACAGGGTTCCGGTGCCAACAGGCGTGGAGTTGCTGTCGGCGAATCCACGTGACAGAAGGGAATGGCTGGAAACGAGCGAGCGGACGGAGAATGTGTAGGATCCTGGCGCGGCCGACTCACCCGGGGTGGCGTTGATGATCGATGAGTTACTGCTTTGTGCGGCGAATCGGCGGAAGAAGCTTGGCGTATTCAGATTCGAGACGGAGTTCTGGATGGCAAGCAACTGGGCCGAGATCGTCAGCAATGCCGTTTTTTGGGCATCGATGCTTGCGGAGCGCTGCTGCAGCAGATCGATGGGACGGGAATCGATGGCAATCAACTGATCGATCAAGGCAGCGGTATCGATACCTGAGATCAGTCCAACGCCGGTTGAAATGCCACTCATAACAAATCCGCCTCAACAGGGAATCAAGTGGAGAGAACTGCGGCTCGACGACAATACGGCGCAGTTCCTCAAATTGTGATATCGGCCGAAAATGCCTTCCGGCTCGAACCGGCATTGACACCTTTTCACAGCCCTGGGAGAGCTGGTGGTGCACTGCCTTATGCATTCCCCCAGTGACATTGGCGTATCTTTCGGAAGCGGGCACTAACGAAGCATCCGTCATTCCTGAGCTGTTGTCGGCAACCGCGCTATTCTCCTACCGGCCTCCTACCGGCGGACTCCGGCGCAGCGACGCACTGTGTGGAGCCGCGACAGAGTTGCGGCAGTGCTAAGATCTTTTTTTTCAATGTGTTATGGTGTCGGTGTTATTCGTTGGCACGCGTCGCTGGTGTTGCTCTGTGAGCTCTCTATACTACGTCGCTCTTTCGATTCGGGCGTCGCGTCATGCTTGCCGTCGTGGTGGGGAAAACCCACGGTTCGACGCGTATTTGGGGGGATTCTACCGTGGCAAAACCTAAGCCAATGGAGAGTAAGGAAAAGAACATTCGTTTGGATCTGGTGTTGTGCGGGGTTGCTTCCGTCATTGGCTTCGTCGCCTTGATGGGCATTCTGTTTCAGCTGTTTGGTGTAAGTCTCAGTTCTTCCACGTACCGCGAATTGCGCGCGGATTTGAATCAGACTCACACCGAGTTGCACATGCTCGTCTCCAGGAATGCAGAAACCGAACGTGATTTGGCTCATTGCCGTGCTGATAAGGGCGAAGTCGCAGATGAGCTCACAAGGGTCAGCGCGGAGATGAAGGAACAGGCTGAGGCATTGGCTGTCATGACTGCTGATGTTGAGCGGGCAAAGCGGGACGCTGCACGCCATCGGACCGATCTGTTGCATCAGGAGTCGAAAAACACGGCACTGGCCGATCGGGTATCTGCGCTCGAGCAGGAATTGACGCTTCGTGAGGAACGTCTGGCCTCTCTTCAGTCGTCGAATATGGCGTTGGAACGGGAGAATCTGGAGGTTTCAGGTCGGCTCGAGCAGACCCAATCCCACCTGGCTTACTTCAAGAGTGAGTCGGCTCAATTGCGCGATTCGCTGGCTGCCTCTGAGGCAACGCGTGCGGAGCTGACACGCGACCTTGACGATCAGCGCCATTTGTCGCGGCTGCTGGAAGAGGAACTCGTTGCGCTTCGTACGCAGGACTCCCAGTCCACCATGAGGTTGCAGAAGATCGAGCATGCGTTGAGTCAGTGCCAGATCGAAGTGACGTCCAGTCAGCGTCAGCTCACAGCATGTGTCAGCGAGGCGGCGCAGGTTCGCGATCGTCATGATAAGGACTCGCGGCTACTGACTTGGTACCGTGAACAGTTCGATCGTCTTGTGGATCAACCGGGCAAGATGCGCGCTGTTGCTGAATTCTGCGAAACGCCTTCGACGGGTTGGACATTCTATGGGGCGACGAAGGACACCAACACCGCCGGTCGTCGACGTATGTTCGATGCGCTTTCCGGCAAGCCCGATCAGATTCCGACGGCCGGAATGGAAGTGACGTCAACCGGTTGGTGCAACCTCTGGCCTGCCCTACCGCAGATCGGCGATGTCGAGAGTGCTCGAGAGTTGTCATCATTGTGTGCGTCTGAGCGTTCCTTTGGCGTGATGGCTCCCGGTCAGCATGCCAGGGTTCTCGGCGTTTGGCGCGACGCACTCGAGAACCTGTATGTTCGTGTTGAGATTCTGAAGTAATCGGGCCTTATACGCTGCAACTGTTCATTCGTTGCGTGGTCGCGCATACTTCGATTACGCCGACGGTGTTCTATCAACCCCATACCTTCGACCTGTTGCATGGTGTTGATCTTGCGTGGTGTTGATCATCGTGCGGGGAACACGAACAAGAATCTTTCATAGGCATCGTTCAGGTGTTGGTTTTTGTTTCTATCAAGCATGGAAGATTGCGGAAGCATAGATTCACAAGGAGAGTGAGTATGAGAATCAGGCATGATTGGGGTTCGGGAATTATACTGTCTGCGTTGGCAGGGAGCATGATGCTCACAGGTTGCGATACACCCGTGGTATCCGTTGACACTCAGATTCCTGCTACATTGCAGGCAATTATCGAAGACTCGACTGCTTTTGACGGTTCAGAATCAGCGTTGATCGACGTCGATGCGGGTACAGTGGCAGAAGACCCGTCAACGCTTGACGGTTGCTGGGGAAATTTCCGCACGACTGATGTTGGTGCGGATTCAAACGAGGCACAGGCATTTGGAACGACCTCGATCCAGGAAGTTACCGCGATGGTGTTTGACGCCTCTGCCGGTGAGCTTTCGGTACTGGTCCTTCTGCAGAACGGGGGTGGCAACGTTGCTTTGGTGAACGTTCTTTCCGGTACATTCACTGTGACCGAAGGCAATGCACTAACGCAGAACGTCACGGAAGCCGGTATCACAGATCCCGCAACAGGCGAATTGACCACGTCGTCTGTGGATCAGGCAACGCCTATCATGAATGACTGGTTGATTACGCTGAGCGAAGACGAACTGAAAGTGGTGCGTGTGGGCGTGGATGGAGAAGTGGATCAGGACGATGCCCTGATCCTTTCCCGATTTACCTGCCCGTCAGCGGGTTAACTATTGGCGGGCTATTCAATAGCGGGCTGTGCTCTAACCCAGGAGTGAGAGCACGGCCTGTGGGGCGTTCGTTGCGATCTGTAACGTGGCCTGCGTACTCTGCACCAGAATCTGGGCTCTTGTCAGAGCGGCCACTTCTTCTGCAATATCTGCATCTCGAATCACCGATTCCGACGCCTTCACGTTTTCAAGCGTAATGCTCTGCGACGTGATGCTCGGTTCAAGTTTATTCTTCTGGAAGTTTCCAAGTCGTCCACGGTAATAGGAAACCTGGTTTACTGACTCTGATACAATTTTCTGTGCATCCAGGAAGTTCTTGCTATTAAGGTCATTGTCCTGGCCGGACCGAAGGGTATACAGCAAGCCGACGACCCCGTTACCCAACGCCGTAGACGCAACACGATCAAAGCCGAGATTCTCCTGGCCGTTCGGAGTGACGCGCGGCGAGAGTTGGAACAGCGATCCGCCGCCGGTGATAACGAAAGTCGATGAAGATAGTGACTGTGCAAAATCGGCTGTCAGGTGAATACGTGTGTCGAGTGCTTCCGAACGGACATCGGCCTGGAGTCCGCGGGCCGCTGCTATTTGTCCGTTGACAACGACGCCGACGTCTACTCCGGCATCCTTAAGAACTTTGCCGTTGTTCTCCAGTTCCAGGAAGTTACCTGTAATCGGCGTAACCGAAACGAACTGATCAGATCCAAACTCAGTACTATTCAGGACAATGGCACTGTTTACTCCACCGGTAGCTGGTGACGAGATCACTGCCGACACGCCGGTGATATGTGATGTATCGTTGATTGCCGTTCGAATATTGGCCAGCGTGGCGCCAGAGGCGAAGCTCAATAGATTGCTTCCCAAGTTGCCTTGAATCTCAATAGTCGTGGCGCTGGTGATCGACTGGTTTGCGGTATTTGTTCTCGTGCCTGTGAATGCGAGTCTTGCTGTTTCGGCGGATGCGGTGACTTCCACGGTTACATTACGGGTTTCACCGTTCGGAACATTGGCTGCAAAAACGTTGAGCGAGGCGATCGCTGCTGGTGCGATGGAAGACGTTGTGTACGCACCGCTTCCATCGAGGAGTTTCTTGCCGGCGAACGCAGTGGTATTGGCAATGCGGTCGATACTGCCAAGGATTGAGTCGATTTCAAGTTGGTTCGCAGCAACCTCGTCGTCGGTCAACGCTCCGTCGTTGGCGGAGCTGACAAGGAGATCCTGAAGCTGCAGCAGAAGTGCGGAGACTTCGTTCAACGCGCCTTCGGCGGTTGAAACGACGTTGATGGCCCGTGCGGAGTTGTCGATCGCCTGTTCAATCGCCCGAATTTCGGAGCGAAGACTTTCTGAAGCGATCAATCCTGCCGGATCGTCTGCACCACGGTTGATACGCAAGCCGGTCGCGAGGCGATCGAGTCGTGTATTGAGATCAAGGTTGTTTCCGCGGAGCTGGTGAACCGTCCGCAACGCTTGAACGTTGGTATTAATCCTTGACATATCGTCTTCCTTGACGACGAGCAAACCGTGTCAGCGACACGATTCTTATTCCCGGGCACCACCGTGTGCCCGCATCCCGCACACCCATCACATAGAATAAGGTGCGGTGGTCCACGGCCAGTTGACCGTGTATCCACAAGGGTTTTCGGTACCCGTCAGGCGCGTCTTTAGCGGACGCGCGGAATTCCCTGCGAATCACCCCGGTGAAAATCAAATATCAGGGCAAAAAAAAGAGACCGAACTAAAGTCCGGTCTCGATCGTGATTTAGATTGTGGGAAAGCGGG
>JBMYUM010000209.1:0-7214 GCA_049605375.1 Phycisphaerae bacterium
AGCGATGGCGAACCGGCCCGTACGGCCCGACATAGTCCCGCGTCCACCAATCCCCGGTCCGACGCCCGGTCTCCCAGTCTGAAAATCGGTAGCGATAGCGAACCGCGCGAATGTAGGCCGGCGGCATTTCCGGGAAAGGGTCTTCTGCCAAGAGAGCAATGACCGACGGCTCGCCATCGAGCAAGCGACCGAGAAACTGGTCGAACCACCGCGGTCGCCGACTTGGATGACGAAGAGCGGCGAACCACATCTGCCAATCCAATCGAGGCTGGTGCGGCGCGACGAACGGAGGCATCCGATCAACCGGTCCCGGTTGGTATGGAAGCACGTAGGGCCTCCATTCGACGCCGTCTGTACTTCCTTGGATCTCGATTTCGTAACGGACCGTGGTCATTCGTGTGAACAGGCCGTAATTGTTCAAACTGCGAAACGGCGACAACCACCGTGTGCTGTTCATTACGAAATCCGGCATCGGTGTTTCGACAGTCCGCGGCCAGACTCGCTTCGCCATCTCGATGCCGCCTCCCGCGAACGACGCGGCACCGGCTGTCACCCCGAACAGCGTCACCATACCCCTGCGAATCCTGCCTGCAGCGGCCGTTGATTTCACAGCTGGTAGAGTCTGGTCATTCCACCCGCTTCGCAGCTGCCTTGGCAAAAACGACGACAGGAATCGGTCGTCAAACAGTACGAGACACAACGCGATGGTCAGCCAATTAAAGTAGGTGTAATTGCCAGTTGCGATGATGACCAACTGAAGCAGGATCTGCGACAACCCTGCAAGGTGCCGTAAGCGTCGGGGAAAGAAGAAGAATAGCGGCGTGGCAATCTCAATGAAGAACATCATGGCTGTCGAAACGGCGCCAACCCACGGGGGCGCCTGATGTGCGAACCAGGCCATCGCGTTTGGTATGCATTGTGTTTCGTAGTGATAACCGAGCGCGGTCAGATTCCGCCACGTGGGTTCCAACGGATGGTCATGGATCAACTTGACCAGGCCGGAACTCATCATCAGTCGGAACAGGATCCAGATAAGCAGCCATCGCGGGAGAACCGGTGGCGGAGGCACGCGTTTTGGTGCGGCCCAGAGAACCCACGGGGCAAAGAACACCGCCACCAACCCTGTTTCGAGAAGCAGACTGTCCCATTGGAATTGCAGGAAGACCTGGCCGGCGACGGACAACGACAAGTAGTTCGCCCACAGCAGGAGCAGCATCAGCGGCGGGCAAACTCCAAGAAACAGTAAACCGGCCAGAACCATGCCCGCCACGCAGGCTCCTTTGAGTGTGGCGTCACTGGCGTCGATCCAGAATATCGTCGGCACATTCCAAAGTGGTTTCGCGAACTCCGGAAGAAATCCGTAGTCTCTGAATCCGCCAAAGTCTCGAGCTGCATTCAGATAGTCTTGAATGGGCTGTATGCCGTTTTCGCCGACGAGGCCAACGATTTGAACGGAAAGCGATGCAAAGGCGATCGCATAAATGACGGCCATCGCCTTAAGAAACAGGAATCGAGCCAGATAGAATGACCCGATCGCCGGCGCCTGAGATTCGCGCACCGGCTCCGATTCGTTTACCCCTGTCTGCTGTTGGTCATCCTTCGCATCGCTCATCGCGCGTGTTCATCCGTTACCGCTGATGATCACTTTGCAAGTGATGCACAGACGATCTCTTCATCATTTCGAATGAAGATATGTCGATCAGCAAAGGCCGGATGCGACCAGCACACACCGTCGCGCTGACGCAGTTGGCCCATCGTCGGCTCGATCAACTTGGCCCGACTGATCTCCTTGAACCCGGACGGTGACAGGTCGGCGATGATCAACTCGCCGCGTTCGTTGAACATCCAGGTGTGTTTTGCATGCTGGATAAAGTGGATGTTGGACCACCGTGCTCGGGGGACAGCCGTCGTATCTTCCCACACACGATCACCGGTCATCAATTTCAAGCACCGAAGTTCGCCGTAGGAGTCAACGCCATAGATGTGATCATCAACGATGATCGGCGTCGCAATGATCGAATGCAGTGCGTCGGTATTCTTTTCACTTTCACCGGCGCGCTGCCATACTTTTTCAATACCACGACCACCGTTCGTCAATCGCAACAACATCGCGCCGTCGAAAAAGTTGGTCAGGAAAACGTAGTCGTTGTACACGACCGGATCGGCCACGCCGATGATCATGCGCCGAGCGGGGAAAGGCTGCTTCCAATACACTTTGCCATCGGCCGGATTCATGCCCACGACATGCTCGCCGGTGTAACAGATCATCAGCCGCAGCCCCTGATAGTCGACGATGATCGGCGAAGCATAGGAAGCATTATCTTCGAGGCTTCGCCATTTTTCGCCACCGGTCTTTCGATCGAAGGCAACCAGGCATGCGTTGCCTTCTCCGCCGATCTGCACAATCACAAGGTCTTTTTCGATCAGAGGCGAGGCGGCAATACCCCAGATCGGCATCCGAATTTTGTATTGCTTGTTAAGATCTTTCTGCCAGACGATCTTGCCTGAATCGGCGTCGTATACGTGCAGATTCCCCATCGCGCCGAGCGCATAAGCCAAACCATCATGAACGGTCACGGCCGCCCGTGGTCCCGCGTCATAGCCGACATCTCGATAAGGGCATGCGTAGGTGTGCTGCCAGAGCAATTTGCCGGTCTTCTGATCGAAACAATGGGTACGTTCCTGCTGCTTGGGATCCAGGATGCGGTCGGTGATGTAGACTTTTCCATTCGCCACCGTCGGTCCACTGTAGCCGCCGCCGATCGGTGCCCGCCATTTAATGTCGAGTTGCGGCTTGGCAAACTTGTCAACGATGCCGGATTCGCGCCACACGCCGTCTCGCCCGTTTCCACGCCATTGCGTCCAATCGGCTGCCTGCAACGACGTCGCCACCAACACGACAATGACAGGAGTTCCCATCCACTTCGCGGTACGCAATGTCTTTCGATCATTCATTTGTGTCCCCCCACATTCGGTGCGGCATCTTAACTCACTGCTTCACGCAGGAACTTGCGATGTCAATCATCGACCAGCGACGCTTTCACCAAGAGCGATGTTCACGCCTGCGGACTGGTCCTTCGATCATCCAAGCTCTATTGTACGTTGGATACGGTCATGGCAAAAGCAGGGCCGGAAGCTCTGCATCCGATGTCATTATATGTTTCACGGAAATTTGCAGGAGTTTCGATTCGATGGCGGAAGTTTTTGACAGCATCGTTGTCGGCATCGGGGGCATTGGCAGTGGAATCGTTCATTCGCTCTGCCGTCGTGGCCGCCGGGTCCTCGGCCTGGAAGCGCATGGGCCGGCCCACGCACTTGGAAGTTCCCACGGGCAAACGCGTATGATTCGCCGCGCCTATTTCGAACACCCCGATTACATTCCACTCCTTGACGCGAGCTATGACCAATGGCGGCAATTTGAAAAGGATTGTGACAAGACGCTTTTCTTACGGCATGGACTCTACCTCGCCGGTCCGCCCGAAGGCACGATCGTCAAGGGCGTACTCGAAGCCAAGCGGGTGCATGACTTGTCGATTGACCAGTACGATCCGAAGGAGGCGCGACGGCGCTGGCCGCAGTTCAAACCCGATGCTGATATGACCGTGCTCTTCGAGGAAGACGCCGGCTATCTCTTGATCGAAGAGTGCATACTCGCATTCGTGGAACGATCCCGTGCATTGGGCGCCACGCTGCTCTTTGAAACGCCGATGACCAACTGGGAAGCTCTATCCTCGGGCGGCTACCGCGTTACATGCGGTGACCGGGAATTTGAATCTGAATCGGTGGTGTTCAGCGTCGGCCCCTGGGCATCCCGTTGGCTGGACACTGACACGTTCGATCTGACAGTTCGCCGAAAACCCGTTTTCTGGTTTCACACCGGCCAACCGCAGCTTCAAGCTGCGTACCCATGTCCGGCATTCGGCTTCGAGACGTCGACGGGCTTTATGTATGGTATCCCGACGCCTGGTCACGATTTGATGAAAGCCGGCAACCACGATGGCGGCGAAACGGTGGATGATCCAAGCAGCGTTGATCGCAATATTCGGCCCTCCGAACGCGACGAAGCGACCAGCTTCCTTCGTTCCTACACGACCGCAAGCGACGCCGCGCTACGCGATCAGTCTGTATGCATGTATACGATGACCCCGGACGAGCACTTCATTCTGGATCAGCATCCCGATCATAATGGCGTGTATGTGGCGTGTGGTTTCAGTGGCCACGGTTACAAGTTCGCTTCTCTGCTGGGCGAGGTGATTGCGGATTGGACCTCGGAAGGTCAGACGTCACATCCGGTCGGATTCCTGGCATTGAATCGGTCCAGGTAAGACCGGTTTCGCGGACTCGGCCCCCCGGTTGTCGCCGGCGAGCCGGAATCACCTGGAACTCTGGATACCCGAGCAACGACCAGCAATAACCCATAGGCCATTAGTGGACTTAGTAAAAATACTAAATTAGGCTTGAATTATGGCCTGCAAGCGTCGATTATGCGGGTGAAGCGAGTGCACGGGGGGGGAACAACGGACGGTAAACCCGTGTGACTAGTTGCCCTGGCACTGAAGGAGCATTGTTATGGATGCGCCAGTGGTGTACGTCGTCGATGATGACGTACCGCTTCGCCAATCTATGGAACAGCTATTTCGTTCCGTAAGTATCGATTTCGAAGCCTATTCATCAGCTGATGAGTTCTTGCAGCACTTCCAGGCCTCGCGCCCGGGATGCTTGATTCTCGACCTGCGCCTTCCCGGGCTCACAGGCATTGAGTTTCAAGAGCAGCTCCATTCGCTTGGAATTGACGTACCAATCATTTTCCTGACCGGGTTCGCCGACGTCGCGTCAGCGGTCCGCGCAATGCGCGGCGGTGCGTTGGATTTCATCCAGAAACCGCATGATCCAACCGAGTTGTTGTCAAAAGTTCGGTACGCTATCGACATCAGTCGCGAGCGAATCGAAAAGACGGCCAAGGATCGGATCATTCGTGATTGCGTCAGTGCGTTGACCGCGCGCGAACGTGAGGTGATGGAGCGTGTGGTCGGGGGTCGCGCCAATCGTGAGATTGCGGAAGAACTCGGTGTAAGCTGCAAGACCGTCGAATTCCATCGATCACGTGTGATGAAGAAGATGCGTGCGGACAGCCTGGCTCATCTGGTGTGCGCGGCCGTCCAAATTGGCTTATGCAAGATGGAATATCCCATGGCCCACGCAAACGGCAGTAACGGCACCGTATAGGATGCCGTGCCGGCGTTCGCGCCCGTGTTGCGATGTGCCCGGTCAAACATGGCTTGCTGAGCATGATGTGCAAGCCATGTTGGCAGCGGTTTATTTTTGACCCATCTGCATGAGCCGGAGTGGATGTGAGACTTCCGTAGTTGAGGCTCGCCCCTTGGCTGCAATGCCCAGGGTTTCATCGATCGGTGCTACCGCCTGTTTCGTGAAGCCAACCCAGCCGCCCTGGGGTTCGAATACGAAGAACCAAAGATCGCCCCACCGCCGCATGACATCGTTCCCAATGATGAGGTCAGGGATGCCTTCGGTATCAAAAAGTCCAGCACTGGCGGTTGCTTCTCCAAACACGGGATGGCTGATGCCAATCGATAGCCGATCCAAGCCCGGCAGACTCGGAAAGATCCCGCGTTTGAGAACGGTTACCGACGCGCCCGTGTCCAGCAGGGCTCGTAGAGTCAGTGGTTCTCCACCGGCATCGATTTGAACTGTCACGAAGGCCGTATCAAAATCTTCGAGCGGGGTCGGTCCCTGTTGAAATGGAACGTAGGCATCTGCATCCGGCGGTCGTCGAACGAAATAGACTGACGGTGTGGCGTAATCGATCACAAGCGTCAGCCCTGACTTTCGCAGGAAACGGACGCCCAGTCCGTTGCAGTTGCAGATGGTCGGCTCGACGATGCCGGCATCCGCTTCGGTGCGAAGACCACCGGCAACATACTGAAACGGCTCCGTGAGGTCGACGTTCTGGGGACCGGCGAAGGCCACCACCGGCGCCGTGTCCACCACCGCCAGCCCAAAACGGTCCTTAAGAAGAACCTCGAATCCTCCGCCGGTATCGACGATGGCGCCCCCCGCATCTTGCCCTTCAATGGTCAGCGGAACAACAAAAAGTGGCGCGGGACCATCCAAGGGCGCCCCACAACCGGACAGGCCCATTGCTGCTAAAGCGCAAACCACTGTCAAGCATTGAGATAGAGTCATCGCCGTGAATTGATGAAGTCGTTTTGTCACCGCGGTCGCCTTGATTCAGATGCCTGCGTTTCCGGGATTGCGACAATTCCTGCTAATGATATTGGAATCCGAGTGTCCAGACAGCTGATGGATTTGAATTGATGCGCACGGGTCGGCGTCATCTGGACCGCGGCTCCTTGTGTCAGTACTGTCGGCCGGTTGATCAGACAACCTTGGCTTTGACCTGCTTCTCGACCGATAATGGCTAAGGCGGCGGGAGCGAACATTTTGTGTTCCCACGCTCGGATCTGCGATTGATCACGATTACTTGGTGTTTCCTGCATTCTGTAAGGAGTTCGTTCATGGCGTTGCGTCGACTTGTCATTGGATTTCTGGTCTGTGTTCCTCTTGTGCCCAACAGCACGGCTCGTGGTGAGGACTTTGTCGAAGTCACCGTGACGGGTGAAGGCATTTCTGAAGATTCCGCCATGAAAGACGCTTTGCGAAAAGCGCTGGAACAGGGTGGGCGTGTCGAAATCAGCTCGCACAGCGAGGTCGACAATTTTGAATTGATTCGAGATACGGTTTATTCGAAGGCCGAAGGTCTCGTGACGGATTACAAGGTCCTTTCCAAGGGTCCTGCGGCCGGTGGCATTTTCTACTGCGAGATTCGGGCGAAGGTGAGTAAGAGCGCGATCGCCAGCACCTGGGGTCAGGTGCAGAATGTGCTGGATCAGCTTGGTCGTCCTGGTGTGGCCGTCTACATTCTTGAGCGCATTGACGGCGTCGTTCAAGACAGCAGCATTCTCGAATCGCAGATTGAGAACAAGTTGGTCAACGTCGGTTTCGATGTCTACGCGGGTGAGCACATCCGGCGGATCGCGGAGAAGGAATCGGGCGATGCCGAGCTTGAAGGCAACATGGCAAAGATTCAGGCCATTGCCAAGAACTTTGGTACGCAGATTTTCATTACCGGTACCGCGCAGGCCAACGCGGCCGGCGTGAGCAACATCGCGAACCAGCAGGTGGCCATGTACAAC
>JBMYUM010000210.1:0-7213 GCA_049605375.1 Phycisphaerae bacterium
GTCTTTGTCGTTCCGATTGCCGGTGGTGAACCGGTCGACGTGATGCGCGGCATGGATGCGGATTGCCCCAACAAGCCATTCGGCGGTCCCGATGATTTCACCTTCTCACCGGATGGAAGCACGGTCGTCTTTTCCGCACGCGATGTCGGCAGAAGAGAACCCTGGTCAACCGATTTCGATCTGTATGCTTCCCCCATTGATGGCAGCAGCGCCCCCCGTTGCCTGACAGAAAGCAACGAAGCCTGGGACGCCCATCCCACCTTCTCACCGGATGGCAAGACCCTGGCATACCTCGCCATGGAACGACCGGGTTACGAGTCGGATCGCATGCGCATCATTTTGATGAACTGGGAGGATGGCACGACGCGCGCCTTGACCCAGGAATGGGATCGTTCCGCCGGCACCATCGTTTTTGATGCCGACGGCAGCCACATTTACACCACGGCGACCAATCTCGGCCAACGGAGCATCTTCTCCGTGAACGTCGCGTCCGGTGACGTGAAGACCGTACTCAAAGATGGCACATCAGGGTCACTTGGGATCGCGGGTGAGACCCTCATCTTCGGGCACGACACGCTCTACAGCCCCGTGGAACTTCACAGCATTCGTACAGACGGCTCACAGCTGACGGCGATCACGCATATCAACAAGGAAAAGGTGGCAGCAGCAAGAATTGGTGAGTTCGAGCAGTTCACCTTCAAGGGTTGGAATGACGAGGTCGTTCATGCCTATGCCGGAAAGCCTATCGACTTCGACCCGAATGAAACCTACCCGGTCGCATTCCTCATTCATGGCGGGCCGCAAGGCTCTTTTGGTAACCACTTTCACTATCGATGGAATCCACAAACCTATGCGGGCGCCGGTTATGCCGTGATCATGGTGGACTTCCATGGCTCGACGGGTTACGGCCAGGGTTTCTGTGATTCCATTCGTGGTGATTGGGGCGGAAAACCATTCCTCGATCTCCAGAAGGGTCTTGAAGCCGGCCTGAAGAAGTACCCGTGGATGGACGGCGATCGAGTCGTTGCCCTCGGCGCTTCCTTCGGCGGGTTCATGATTAACTGGATTGCAGGAAACTGGCCCGACCGATTCCTGTGCCTGGTGAATCATGATGGAAACCTCGACGAGAGAACCGCCTACTTCAACACCGAAGAACTCTGGTTTCCCGAGTGGGATCACATGGGAACACCGTGGGAGAATCCCGAGAACTACGCGAAGCACAATCCGGTTCTACACGTCAAGAATTGGAAGACGCCGATGCTCGTGATTCACGGCGCCCTCGACTATCGCGTGGTCGATACCCAGGGCATCGCGACATTCACGGCACTTCAGCGACGTGGAATTCCCAGCAAGCTCCTTTATTTCCCAGACGAGAATCACTGGGTGCTGAAACCCGCCAACAGTATTCAATGGCACGACACTGTCATCAGTTGGCTGGATCAATGGGCAAAGGAACAGTCGGACTGATCCTGCTGTTGCGTGGATTCATGAGAATCGTCACGCATGCTTTGATGGAAGGAACCAGCGCCCCCGGGCGGCATTCAAGAAGGTAATCGAATGACTCAGAACCTCACATTGAACGGCAAACGTGCGTTTGTCGGGGGCGCCTCGCAGGGAATCGGACGCGCCTGCGCACAAGAGCTTGCGCGCCTCGGTGCCCACATCACCGCCGTCGCTCGTGATGAAGCGGCACTGGGAAGTCTGTTGGCGGAATTACCGACCGAAGACGGACAACAACACGCCCTGCTTGTTGCCGACTTTTCGAATCCGGAAGAGCTGGCCGGGTTGGCGGCGCAGACCGTCGAGAAGCATGGTGCGCACGAGATCATCATTAACAATACGGGGGGACCGGCATCCGGCCCCCTCATGGATGCAACCGCGAGCGACATCATTGATGGCATCACCAAGCACATCCTCGCCTATCAGGCGATGGCCGGTGTGTTCGTCCCGGGGATGAAGAACAACGGCTACGGTCGCATTATCAATATTATTTCCACATCCGTCATCATGCCCATCAGCGGCCTGGGCGTGTCAAATACCACACGCGGCGCTGTTGCGAACTGGGGCCGCACACTCGCCGGCGAACTGGGCCCGTTCGGTATTACGGTGAACAATGTTTTGCCTGGGTTCACGGCCACCGAGCGACTTCGCTCGCTCCTTTCACGGAAGGCAGAACGTCAAGGGACGACGCTCGAAGCCATCGAACTGGATTCAAAGGCCGGCATTCCCATGAGGCGTTTTGCCGACCCCCGCGAAATCGGGAGTGTGGTTGCGTTCCTCGCGTCGCCTGCCGCATCGTACGTTTCCGGGGTCAATCTTCCGGTCGATGGTGCCAGAACAGCCGTGCAGTGATAGCCAGCGAGAGTTTGCCACGCGACGCACTTGACGCAGCGGGTTAATCGAATCGGACACGCAACACGATGGACATCGCCAACTACATTGCCGGAGAACTCATCGCACCGAAAGCGGGCGAGTACCTCGACAACGTCGAGCCCGCGACGGGCGCCACCTATTCCCGTGTTCCTGCCAGTGACGCCGGCGATGTTGATGATGCCGTCAAAGCTGCACAGCGTGCATTTCCACTCTGGTCTTCGATGCCGGCGTCCGAACGTTCGACGTTCATGCTGCGCATCGCCGATGAAATCGATCGCAGGGCTGATGAGCTGGCACGTGCGGAAACGACGGATAACGGCAAACCAATCAGCTTGTCGCTTCGCCACGGCCATCTTGCATCACCATAGCGAATGCCATCCGATGGATGCGGTCGCACTGAACTATACGCTGCGAAAGCCACGCGGCGTTGCAGGCCTGATTTCACCGTGGAATCTCCCGCTTTATCTCTTTACCTGGAAGGTGGCACCGGCTCTGGCTACCGGCAACACGGTTGTCGCCAAGCCCTCCGAAGTGACGCCCATGACGGCGTTCCTGCTGTCGGAGATCTGCAAATCCTGCGAGCTGCCGCCAGGCGTACTCAATATCGTCCACGGTCGGGGCAGCGAGGCAGGTGCGGCCATTGTCAACCACCCCGAAGTGCCCACCGTCTCGTTTACCGGCGGCACGGTGACCGGTCGGGAGATTGCGCGAGTCGCTGCCCCGATGTTCAAGAAGATTTCGTTGGAACTGGGTGGCAAGAATCCCAACATTGTGTTTGCCGACGCTGACCTTGACCAGGCTATCGAGGGAACAGTTAAGGCCTCTTTCGCCAATCAGGGGCAGATTTGCCTCGCCGGATCGCGACTGCTGGTCGAAGCCCCCCTCTATGACACATTCGTCAAACAACTTGTCGATCGCGCGAACGCGCTTGTTGTTGGTGATCCACTGGAAGTCGAAACCCAACAAGGGGCAGTCGTTTCACAACAGCATTTCGAGAAGATTCAATCCTACTTCGCCCTCGCCCGCGCCGAAGGTGCTGACATTCTTGCCGGTGGTGGACCGGCGACGCACCTGCCGGATCGTTGCCGCGATGGATACTTCATCAAGCCAACAGTGATTGCCGGAATCGACCAGCAGTGCCGTACCAACCAGGAAGAAATCTTCGGCCCGGTTGTCACCGTGCAACCTTTTACCACGCTGGATGAAGTTATTGATCAAGCCAATGCCACGCCCTACGGCCTTTCGGCATCCATCTGGACCACCGATCTCAACAAGGCACATCATCTTTCGAATGCGATTGATGCCGGGACGGTGTGGATCAACTGCTGGCTCTTGCGTGACCTTCGCGTGCCATTCGGCGGCGTCAAGCAAAGCGGCGTAGGACGTGAGGGTGGCGAGGAGGCCATTCGGTTCTTCACTGAACCCAAGAATGTGTGTATCAAGCTTCCTACCTGAAAAAGCGGAACGCCGCTCCCCCGGGGTTGCAACTGCTATGAGCAGATGCAACGTCCCAGGAAAACGGCGTTACCATCCCCCGACCAAGAAATCTCGCTTAGTTACGCAGTGTCACGCGGAATCCCTTCGGCTGTACTGCCTGCTGCTGTTGCTCAGGTGCCTCAACCGGGATCGGATCGCTCGGTGCATCCGGTTCAACGTCCTGCTCGATCTGGAAACGAGAGAGGATTCGTTCGCCGCTCGTCGGATCCGTACGTGCTGCACGAATGCGGTAGAAGCCGTCAGCCGCAAAACTTCCCCACACCGTGAATCGCGTTGAATTTGCCGGCAGCCACACCAGGGAACGGAACGTAAATGGATCACCGGAACTCGAACGTTCAATGACATACTGGCTTTCGACATCTGACGAATCCGACCAGGTCAGAACGACGCGATCGTCATACCGGGCAGCGGCAAACATCTGAGGCCGCCGCGGTGCAGGCACGTGATAACGGCCGGTATGCGCAGCATCGAATCCGAGCATGGGCCAATGGCGCGTTTCTGCGACGTTCTCAGAGTGCGGACAGCGCCAGATTGCGACCACACCACCATAACTGCCATCGGTAATAGCCGCCGCCACATCGGCCATGCCATCGTTATCGAAGTCGCCTTGAACGGGCGCGCCGGCGTCCAGCGTGTTGCCAAACATCTCTTTCGGATAGTTGGTTGCCTCGTCTCCATCAGCAAAGAACGCCTGAATAGACGGCGCAATCCAACCGGCACGCGGGCTTCCGGCCAACGTAACTTCACCCAGCGCCATGGGCGCGATGATGGATGTCGTCATGGGCGTTACCCCCGGGAACATCCACGACAACCACTCGCCCTCGCTGTCGTATACCCGGTGCCCCATTGCGATCTCCAACCCGTTGTACGGATTGCTGTCGAGGTCGCCAATCGCAGGCGACAGCGCTGACGTAGCGTAAGGAAGCGTCGCCAGCACCTGACCATCCGCACTCAACAGGTTCGCTCCGATGACGATTTCATATTCACCATCGCCATCAAGATCGGCAATCGCTGCCTGCGATGTCGCACTCGGACTGCCGGCTCCGTTCGTCTGTGCGCTGCCGACGTTCATCGGCAACTGGACGCCACCTTCCCAACCTGCAATCGCCTGACCATCCGCAGCGAATGCGTAAGCCTTGGTCACGGCGCCCCCCGTTCCCGTCCCGGAGGCCGAGACGACGACATCCAGCGAACCGTCATCGTCAAGATCGGCAGTCGATGCCGAAGCGTAGACACTCCACAGCGACGGCTCAACCGTCTGAGGCCATCCATCCATCATCACCGGCTCGTTCGTTCTGCGATCGTAATCGTAGACAAGGAACTGCGACCCGCAGTTGCAACCTGGCGCTCGCGCTCCGACGATGATTTCCATTCGCCCGTCACTATCGAGGTCCGACAACGTGGGTGACACGCGAAAGGTCCGACCTTCAGGGCCGGTTACCGGGAAACCCTCAACCATCGTGCCGTCGTCGTGGCAGGCTACGAGTTTGGAATAGCCAGGAGCCGCGGCGATCGTCCAGACGATCTCCGGACGTTTGTCGCCGTCAATGTCCCCTACACTCGGTGCAGAATACGTGGCACCACCGATATCCATTGTGAATCGTTCGGAGCCATCGATATTCCAGACGTGCAACTCGCCATGATGTGTGACCACCATGATCTCATCGCGGTTGTCATCATCGAGATCCGCAGCAACGACAGAATGACTGATCGGACCGACGCGTTTGGGCCAACCCTCAATCGAAGTTCGATCGAAGATAATCTGGTTGTCTACGATAGACTGTGATCCATCGCGCAAGTTAACAACCAAACGCAGCGCATAGCGAGCACCATCCTGAATAGAAGAGACGTCCCATTCAGCAAGAAGACCGGTCTCCTCCACCTCATCATCAAAGGGACCGGCAACCAGTTGCCAACCTTCATCATCCGGCATGGTATGCGGGGTCGGCATGGGAGCCGCGAGCAGATAGTAGGAGACGAACTTGGCGTCACCGGCATCGGTCGCACGGCCAAGGACTTCCATCACCTGCTGATCACCCACATAATCGCGCCAAAGCGGATACGTAATGGTCGAGTTATCGACAACGGCGGTGAACGTCTGGGTCGCGTAGAGATCGGGATGACCGATCACCGATACCTTCACGGTTATTTCGTGAATACCGGTCTCCGTGGGAGTCCAGTAGAAGAGACCACCGGCACCGTCGATGCCGAAGTCGTTCGGTCCGTCTACGACGCTCCAGGTCAACGGACCGGGCAGCGAGCAGGCAGCACCATTCCAATTGTGTCGGGCTGTGAATTGAACCGGAAAGTCAACGTGTGCGCGAAGCAGAGGTATCGGACAGACTGCAAGATCTTGCGGATAGCAACTCTGATCACATGGTTCCCCATGCACGCTTCCCACCGAAATCAGCGTTCCGAACAGGGTTCCCCATCCCGCGACAAGGCGCACACTGGGCGCGCCCAAGCCTCGTGGTTTCATGATGCCGCCTTTCCCTATTCTGTTGATGATACGAAATCAGATCGTGGGTTCTGAGCGACGGGCCTCTGGTGGAGTCGGCTCTCCCAAACAAGTCCGCAAGCCACACCCCCAATGCAACTCTTCAGACTTGTTCGAAATTGGACTAATGGAACATACGATCCGGCCGGAACCACCGCAACAAGATGGCTGTTTCGCCCCCTCCATGCGGACCAAGATCCATCGCGGCCAGATGCGTCGTGTGGACAGCGCCAACGCGAAAGAGGATTGAGGTTCAGTTCGAACACAAAAAAAGGGACCTCGCCAAGCGAGGTCCCTGAAGATTTATCGGAAGTGACGGTGTGAATCAGGCACGGCCGGCCAGCAGTTTCTGCTGAACCTCACCACGCTTGATCGCTTTCATGCGGATCTCGTAACTCTCGTCGTCGGTAACTTTCAACGCGCGAGCTTCCACGAGGGTCTGTTCGACCTTCTCCGCCGAGAGATCGTCCGCGGTCATCGCCTGCTCCGTGAGCAGTGTCAGCTTGTTGCCGACAATTTGTGCAAACCCACCGTCGATGAACAACTTTTTGTCTCCGTCCGGAGAATTCACACGGAGCACACCAATGCCCATGCGGCAGATGAGCGGGGCACGATTGATCATCACGCCCAATTCACCGTCATGCGCCGGAAAGACGACGGATTCCGCTTCACATTCCAAAGCCGCCTGCTCAGGGGTGATCACGGTACAGTGAAAAGTCTTACTCATTATCGCACCTTACTGCTGAGTCACGGAGACTACAGCGTTACTTCGCCATCTGCTCCGCCTTCGCGGCCGCTTCATCAATGCTACCCACGTACATGAATGCCGGTTCCGGCAGGTGGTCC
>JBMYUM010000211.1:0-7204 GCA_049605375.1 Phycisphaerae bacterium
TTTCGTGTCACAGGGCAAGAAATCGTACGCGATTGTTTCTGAGCTCGCTGATGAAGAAGATGTGCTACCGGCGTCCCTTTTCCGTGATCTGAGCGAAGACTTTGAATACTGCCTGTACGGTTTGGGGCTGGTCCGAAAAGGTTGGGAACGCCCGGAATCTTCCACCGGCGATCTCTTGTTGTAGCCACCCGCTCTCCCCCGGCACTTGCCGCATCTGCGCTTCTTTTTGAATTGACCGGGGTTGGTGAGGCTCCGTGCGGATCGTTGTTGCTTTTTTTGAAAATTTGGAAGCCTGGCGTCGCATCGGCCCCCGCATGCAGCAGAGCAATTCCAGCAGACAGATAGCACTTCTCAGGCCTAGAATGATGACAAAGGACCGCGGAAACGCGTGCTGGCCAATGCCATCGCCGGCGGCAGGCGAGTTCAGTTGCAGCTTCAATTACCGGTCCTCCGGGCTATAATAAGGATGGGGTCTGACGTGGGCGTTTTCATCGCACCGCCCTCGGCCGTTTTCATGAAGTTCTGGCAGGAGCGACTTAGGTCAACTTGACCGTTCGTCGCAATCCGGACCAAGAGTGTTCCGGCTTACTGCAGCCTGTGGTTGTGCAGCATGGCTGCGACAGAACTGATCAGCGTACGTTTTGCTTCGAGGGGGAATGCATGCGATCGGCGTCGTCTGGGAATTTCAAAGACACGAAACAGGCGACCGCCGTCAGTGGCTCGTTGCGATTGCACTGGTCCGCGATCGGAGCAGCACTCGTGTTGTTGTTTGGCGTGGCCGGTCTGGCCCTGCCCCTCCCATCGGGCGGGTCCTCGCAAACATCGCTCGGTACGACCATCGAAGATTTCCATCAGCCAGGGTCGCAGCCAACCGGTGAAGTCCAATACGCCGAGTTTGTATCGAGTTCCAACTGCCGTCTGTGCCACGAGTTTCAACCGGCCGCGGAAGACGAAGATCCTCAACATACCGCTATTTACCGCGAGTGGTCCGGCAGCATGATGGGCCAATCCGCCCGTGATCCCATGCTGTACGCTTGTCTGGCGATCGCGCAGCAGGATGCACCCGGTGCCGGCGACATGTGCCTTCGTTGTCATACCGCCGGTGCCTGGATTTCCGGTCGTTCAGATCCGCCCGATGGCTCCGCGTTGAGGGCACTTGACCGAGATGGCGTGAGTTGCAGTGTGTGCCATCGCATGGTCGATCCCGTTTTGAAAGTTGATAGCCCTTTCCCGGATGCCGGCATTCTTGCCAATATCGATCCGCTTCCGCTTTATCCGGGTGGAGGGAACTTCGTCATGGATCCGGAAGATCGGCGTCGCGGTCCGTTTGATGATGTGACACCACCTCACCAGTGGCTGGCATCGCCATTTCACACGCGATCTGAAATGTGCGCGACGTGTCACGACGTCAGCAATCCGATGTACGTCCGTCAGGATGATGGCACCTATGCGTTGGGTACGCTCAATGCCGCGCACCCCACAGCTGACAAGTTCGACATGTTCCCGATCGAGCGTACTTACAGCGAATGGCTGAACAGTGAATTCGCCACCTTTGGTGTTGACATGGGTGGTCGGTTCGGTGGCAACAAGACCGTGGTCAGCAGCTGCCAGGATTGCCATATGCCGGATGTGACCGGTCAGGGTTGCATCATTCCAGGGACACCCGTTCGCGACAACATGCCGTCGCATGAACTGGCCGGCGGCAACGCCTGGGCCCAGGATATGATTTGGAACCTTTACGGCGAAAACGGGATCATTGCAGACGACAATCTCAATTACGAGTACCTGCAACGCGGTAAGGATGCGGCGCGAGAGATGCTGGAACGCGCAGCCACGCTGGAGCTATCGCAAACGGGCAACAGTGTGAATGTGAGGATCGTCAATGAGACCGGACACAAGCTTCCGACGGGGTATCCTGAAGGTCGTCGGATGTGGATCAATGTTGTGTTCTACGATGACACGATGCAGGTACTTGCGGAGCGCGGTCATTACGATGATGTCACGGCGTGGCTGACAACCACCGACACGAAGGTTTATGAATGCCAACTCGGCATCGATGACGACGTGAGCGTTGCCACCGGACTTCCGGCCGGCAAGACGTTTCACTTTGTTCTGAACAATGTCGTCTTGAAAGACAACCGCATTCCCCCACGCGGATTTACGAATACTGCTTTCGAGGATGTGCAGGCGGCACCGGTTGCCGCGAGTTATGCCGACGGGCAGTATTGGGACGACACGCTGTACGACATTCCCCCTGGCACGAGCCGGGTTGATGTGAGTCTCTATTACCAATCGGCGAGTCGCGAGTTCATCGAGTTCCTTCGCGATACCAACGTGACCAATGATGCCGGCGATATCCTGTACGAGCAATGGGACATCACCGGGAAATCACCGCCCGTCCTCATGGCATCAACGAGCATGAATGTGTCTCTGTTCGGCGATCCGAATGACGACGGTAGCGTGAACGGTCTCGACTATGCGATCTACTATCTATGCTTGACCGGCCCGGACGGGACCTATGCACCTGGGTCTTTCTGTACAGATCTTGATGCCGACACGGACGATACGATTGACCTTCACGATTTCGCATCGGTCGCGAACGCCTATACGGATTAATCATTACTAAAATGTCGGTGTAGATGACGAATGAAGAAGCGGCAAACGATCTTGGCCTGCCGCCACGTTGCTGTGTCCTCGGATTATGGCGTAAGCTTTACTTGCCAGTCTGCAAAATCCCTCAAATCCACATCTAGATCATTGTCAAAGTCGTATGCGTTGTGACATGTCACCTCACAATCGACGCTCAATGCCTGGTCTACTTGCGGCCAGTTCTCCGGACCCGAAAAGCATTCAACAAACTCACGATGATCGGCTCGCGTGACACTTCCATCGCGGTTGCCATCGCCAGTCGCAGGGAATACCGGATTCCTGACGTTCCTATTAGTGAATAAGAGCGTGTATGTCTCCGACGGTTCAAGCCATTCGGATTCATCCCAAAGGATGAAGTGTGCTTCCCAAACGCACTGCTCGGGATTGAACGCCTCATCGTTTTCATCTACAAACCAAGTGAAGTGTTGATGCAAGAATGTATTGCCAAGCACCGTCGTATCCCCTACATCGCCTATTATTTCGAGATCCAGATCAATGGCGACGAATGAGGAATCAAATCCCACAACCTCAAAGACAATGGACGAGCCAGCTGGTAGCGGCGCAAGTTCTTCCGTCGGCCAAGGAATGTGATTGAATCCTGGATCATTGTTTGACCAGCCCTGTAGAAATGCATCAATTCGTGGCAGGAAGAGATACGATTCGCTTGGTGCAACTCCATCGGGACTGATAGCAACTTTACCGTCACGGTCAGCAATGAGCAGGTTGTTGCTATGAGCAATACCGCCGACGAATGAATGCTCGGCGTTTGCCACGGCAGCCATCGACAAGACTAGAGTGATGTATGTGGCCACAATCGCGTGACTCCTAGTGAATAAATTGAGACTGGCATCGTGGTGCTTCTCCTACCGCTGCATCCCTATGGATGCGCGCATTGATCGCCTTGCCGGTATCGAATACAGAGCTAAGTACTAATGGTCAGGTTGCGACGTTCGGATGGGATGCGGTTCTAGGAGGAGGGGTTGGTGGTTGAATATCGCGGGAATTTCGATGGCATTCAATTGGGTTCGTACGTCTTGTGAATTGAGTGGCCGGAATCGGCAAACCGATTTGGGGGTCTTCCCAATACCCCGGAAAGCTCACCCAAAAGACTGTCTGCCCCTGGCAGGAGAGCGGGGAGGGTGGTATCACAACCGCCCCGCCAATGCCCTTGCGGGAACCT
This sequence comes from Phycisphaerae bacterium, assembly GCA_049605375.1. Lineage (GTDB taxonomy): Bacteria > Planctomycetota > Phycisphaerae > UBA1845 > UBA1845 > JADFOB01. The sequence continues at coordinate 3,830 of JBMYUM010000211.1, forward strand.
GTCGTCTTCGCTTGATCTGCTACCTTACACTTTTTCTTTGGGGACTCGGGGTCTGGTACCGCACAACAACAACCGGCTGATGCTTTTCGCGTTGCTGGAAGGGGTTTGTCGACCTTACGACAGCAGCAGCGTGTCCGGCACATTTCGGCCGTCAGGCATCCGCAGCCACGATTCTTGCAAGGGAAGTCCTCATTTGATGGCAACCAAACCACGTCAACGGGGAGGCCTATGCTACCCATCAAGCAACATGTAGCGGTCAGCCATCCGATGACGCGTTGAACGAAGACTCGCAGATGCATGAAAGAACAAACCCCGTCGTGACCGGCACACCATAGGTTACGGCGGTCGATCCATCTGTCTGGAGGTCAATTCCACCGTTGGCTGCAGGCTATAGTCACATGCAGCATGATTCAAGAGCGGTGATCCGCCTTAGTTGAACTTCAAGTCGCTGAAAGAGGGTTCACGGTTGGACGTAGATTTTTTCCGCGTTGATCAGCAGGCTTCCCCCCTCGCGGCTGGCGACCTTTCCGGCGATGGTCACTCTCGCTGATGGCTTCAGTTTGCTTTCCAATCCGGTGCGAATCGGTTTTCCATCGTCTCCCACCACTTGAATCATGGCGAGATTCGCTTTCAGTGACTCTTCAGGTTCGCAACAGTAATCCCATGGGGTCGGGCAGGCGTCACCGTGCTTCTCGTCACAGGTCTTCATCACATTGTCTGCCAGCATGAACATGGCCAGACCTTCGACGAATGGCTGCTTGTTGCCGCCGATCCGTCCTGCAATGACAACATCACCGGTGATGGTGGCATCGGCCTTCACTTCTGCGACGGATTTCGGATTCGGCAGGTTTTGGCTGACAAGTAGCCCAGCGGGCAGACCTGCAGCAGCAGTTCCCGATTCGCTCATTTTCGGTTTACCGGCTACGGGATTCTGTTCTTTCTGGTTTTCCTGCTTACAGCCTGCCAGCATGATCAATGCCAGGAACGAGACGAAACCCAAGCTCATCATGCTATTGGTGGGGTTGCTAATCGTTGCGGTCCAGCGATTCATATTTGAAACTCCTTTATTGGCGATTCTCGCCATCGCTCCTCAATCATCATCTTCACAAACTGTTTCGTTGCTTGCCGGCCATCGTCAGGATTCCGGCAGCACCGATCATGGTGCCTTACCTTTCAAGGCTCGTGTTTGCCACGTGGTGGCACTGCTCAACTGGCCCGAAGCGCTTCCGGAATCGGAAGTCTCAGGCATCGCCAGAGCGGTGGCATGATTCCAATTGCCGCAACGGTTAGTCCACCGGCGAGTCCAAGTAGTACAACAGGCGCATCGACCACGAGTGCGAACGCGCCCATGGAAAATCTGACCGCGATTCCATGAATCAGGAAGACTCCGGTGGCAGTTGCGATGAGGCTTCCGGCCGAGGCCGCGACCAAAGATTCCTGCAGAAAGCTCATGGCGATTGCCAGCCTTGAGAACCCCAGTGTCTGCAGTGTTCCCAGTTCCCGAATTCTTGAAGCAAAGGCGGCGTACATGGTGTTGAGTCCGCCGAATAATCCACCGAGCGCGATCAGTGCTGCGGTTACCCACACCATGGCTCGAACCGGGCCGTAGAACCTGAGCAGGTCGTCATAGTAGGCCGATTCCGCCATGGCAACGATTTCCAGATCGAGTCGCTGTGCAGCCCAGATTCTGACATCATCCAGTGTCGCCTGATCGAGTGTTGCGATGACGCACGAAAGCGTATCGCGTCTCGCAGCCACCTGCAGGTCTGTCAGGGGAACCCAGATCTCGGCATCCATGACCGAGTGTGGTGCTGTGAAATGGCCGGCTATCGTCCAGTACCGGTCGGCAAACCAGAGTCGTTGGCCGACGGCGAGCTTGGCTGCATCGACACCGAGTCGGGTGGCGGCGAGTGCGCCGACCATGACTTCGTTGTAGCCCATGCGCGGCATATGCCCCGATGTCAGTTTCACCTGGGGATGGACCAGCATAGCGGCCGGCGTAACGCCACGGAGAACGCCTTGCAACTCGGCCTTCGATTCGGCATCCGTTCGAAGAACGATGGCCATGTGCACTTCGGGCGATATGTACTCAATCCCCAATCGCTCTCTGATACCGTTGACACTGGCTGCCAGTTGTGTCGGCACGCTCATTCCGAGTTCACTGCGTTCGACGCTTTCTTCGCTACCGGCCCCCATGAGCATCACATTCTTCTGGCCTGCGCTGATGTACATACTTCGTTCCATGCCACGGATAAACGCGCCTGCAGCAATCACGAGTGTCACCACAAGGAAGCTCCCGAGCACGCTTGAAATGAGTCGGGTGTAAGATCTTCCCAGGTTGCGAATGGCGTATTCGAATGGAAGTCGCTTTGCCATGGGTTAAACCGCTCGAAAACAGGAGACTATGTCACGGCGGGACGCCTGCCAGGCTGGTACCACACCGGCGAGGATTCCCAAGCCAACGGCTAACAGAACACCGACGAGATACGATTCGTAGGTCGCATGAATGGGTAAGCTGAATCCATCAACTGACATGGCCAAGGCACTGTACTTGAGAAAAAGTGTCGCAGCGGTTGAACCGACAAGTGCGCCCACCAGGCTGAGCAGCATACCTTCGCTGACGATCAATCGTGCGATCTGTTCGCTCTTGAATCCGAGTGTCTGCAGGATGGCGTGTTCACGGATCCGGTCCTGTACTGACAGGACGATGGCATTGCCGACGAGCGCGAGGACAGCGCCGAGGCACCCCCATCCCAGGATCTTCATGAATCCGACGATTTCAATGATGTCGTTTGCGGCGCGACCGACGAACGCCTTTTCGGCGCTGGTCGAAGTAGGCTCTTGTGCCGGAGCAAACATCTCATCGATTGATTTTGCGACGGTATCGAGCGACGCGGGATCATCGACCTTGACGAGGAACTGGGTCACGATGCCTCCGGATCGGCTACCTGATGCGAATTGCAGGAAATCAAGGTGAACGTAGGCCACATTCTGGTCCTGCGCTTCTTCGGATCGAATCAGGCCTGCGACGTAGGCCGTGATGCCTGCTGCTTCAAAGCGATCTCCGACACGAAGGCCGCGGCGTGTCGCAAGGGTTTCGCCCAAGAGGGCCGCGTCGCTTCGACGTTCCCATTCGCCGATGGTTCCGTCGATGAGTTCGAATTGCGACTGCATGCTGTTGAGAAAGGACTCGCGCGGAACGCCACGGAAGGTCACCACGTCCAGGCTCGTGCGGCAATTGCTGACGACGATCTTCATCGGAACGACCGAAGCAACACCCGGGACCTGCCGGATCTGCTGTTCGTATGACTGCGGCATGAGGCTGGTGAATGGACAGTAGCGGTCTTTCCGATAGACAATCAGCGCGGTGTCATC
>JBMYUM010000212.1:0-7171 GCA_049605375.1 Phycisphaerae bacterium
GGGCAGGCCAGGACAGGCCGGTTTCTCCGACGTCCGACGAGTTGGGCGATCTTAGACTTGCAATGGGCCGAGACTGCGGAATCGAGCAATTCGGCTCGCGTACTGATCAAGCCGGCGTTGGGTTGGTAACAACCTGAGGCCGATTGAATAAAAGTCAGAACGTGCCGTCATTGAATATTTGAAATGACGGACCCGTGCCGGAAGACTTTGGCGCGGGAGGGGGTTTAACATCTGGATAGCGTTGGGTCCCGTTTCGTTGGAAACGTAGCAACCCATTGGGAGTTTCCTCACATCATGGTCGTGGCGACCTCACAAACAGATCAGGGTCCTGGTTCCAAGAATGTCCTTGAACGCGACAGCATAACCGTACGGTTCTGCGGCGACTCCGGCGACGGTATGCAGTTGGCCGGTACGCAGATGACCGACACCTCGGCCATGCTTGGCAACGATGTCAGCACGCTTCCGGACTACCCGGCCGAAATTCGCGCCCCCGCCGGCAGTCTTGCCGGGGTCAGCGGTTTCCAGCTGCACTTTGGTTCGAAGGAACTTCGCACCCCGGGCGATACCGTCAATTGCCTGATCGCAATGAACCCGGCGGCACTGAAGACTAACCTTGCCGACCTCGAGCCAAACGGCGTCCTGGTCGTCAACGCCGATGCCTTCAACACCGGCAACCTCTCCAAGGCGGGATATGCCGAAAACCCGCTTGAAGATGGTTCGCTTGATGGCTATCAGCTGTTCAAGATTCCGATCGACAAGGCGACAACCGAGGCCTGCAAAGATAGCGGGTTGACGGGCCGCGCGATCACGCGCTGCAAGAACTTCTACGCACTCGGCCTGGTCTACTGGCTGTTCGATCGCTCCATGGAGCCGACGCTCAAGTGGATTCAGCAGAAGTTCGCCGCCAAGACGGAAGTTGCCGATGCCAATACGCTGGCACTGAAGGCGGGCTACTACTTCGGCGAAACCGCTGAGATCTTCCCGGTTCGCTACACCGTTGCACCGGCCGCCATCGCTCCGGGTCGCTATCGTCGCGTCGATGGCAACCAGGCGTTGGCCATGGGCCTGATCGCCGCCGCCAAGGTAGCCAACAAGCCCTTGTTCTACGGCAGCTATCCGATCACGCCGGCCAGCGACATCCTGCACGAACTTGCCCGGCACAAGCATTACGACGTCCGCACTTTCCAGGCGGAAGATGAAATCGCCGCCATGGTCTCGACGGTGGGTGCAGCCTTCACGGGTGCTCTTTCCGTCACCGGTACGAGCGGACCAGGCATGGCACTGAAGGGCGAGGCTCTTGGCCTTGCCGTCATGACTGAGCTTCCCATGGTCATCGTCAACGTCCAGCGAGGTGGGCCGAGCACAGGCCTTCCGACCAAGACGGAACAAGCCGACCTGCTTCAGGCTCTGCATGGCCGAAACGGCGAAGCACCGCTTTGTGTGCTGGCGGCATCAACGCCGGGTGACTGCTTCTTCATGGCTATGGAAGCGTTCCGGATCGCCGTTGATTTCATGACGCCGGTGATCCTGTTGAGCGACGGCTACCTCGCCAACGGTGCAGAACCATGGCGAATTCCTGACGTCGATCAGCTACCGAAGATTAAGGTGGAACATCCAACGGCCGCTCCGAACACGGAAGATGGTGTCTACCACCCGTATGTTCGTAACGAGAATCTCCAGCGCCCCTGGGCTATCCCGGGCACGCCGGGTCTCGAGCACCGAATCGGTGGTCTCGAAAAAGCCGACATCACCGGTAACGTCTGCTATGAGCCGGACAATCACGAACACATGATCCACCTCCGTCGTCGCAAGATCGACAAGATTGCCGACACGATCGGCGATCTGGAAGTCTACGGCGACCAGGAAGGCGAACTGCTGGTTCTCGGTTGGGGCAGCACCTACGGTGCCATCCTTTCCGCGGTCGAATCATGCCGCAAGCAGGGCCTGAACGTCAGCAGCACGCACCTTCGTTACCTTGATCCGATGCCGAAGAACACGGAAGACGTGCTGCGTCGTTTCAAGAAGGTACTGATTCCCGAAATGAACCTCGGCCAGCTGTGCAGTGTCATCCGAAGCAAGTACCTGATCGATGCCATCAGCCTCAGCAAGGTGAAGGGTAAGCCGTTCACCATTGGTGAGATCGAAAACAAGATCAAAGAATTGCTTGGATAAACCGTCTCGATTTGAGATCGTCGGCCTGATCAGGAAACACTGATCAGGCACAGATAAGCAAAAGCAACGACAGTTAAACGATACGTCGCAGGCACAAAGAAGCACTAGATAAACGAATATCCTGAAAAGGAATCGATAACGATGACTGAAAATACGGTCCCCTTGAAAGCCAAAGATTACGGAAGCGACCAGGACGTCCGCTGGTGCCCGGGGTGTGGCGACTACGCCATCCTCGCCCAGACCAAGAAGGTGCTGGCCAACCTTGGCATCAGTCGCGAGAACACCGTGTTCGTTTCAGGAATTGGCTGCTCCAGCCGCTTCCCATACTACATGAGCACCTACGGCTTCCACAGCATCCACGGCCGCGCACCGGCCCTGGCAACTGGCATTAAGTCGACCAATCCCGAGCTGGACGTCTGGCTCATCACGGGCGATGGCGACGGCCTGAGCATCGGTGGAAACCACCTGCTCCATGCCATCCGCCGTAATCTCGACGTGAACATCCTCTTGTTCAACAACCGTATCTACGGCCTGACCAAGGGGCAGTACTCACCGACGTCGTTGGTGGGTCATAAGACGAAGTCGACGCCGATGGGTTCGCTGGACTTCCCGCTTCACCCGCTTTCGGTAGCCATCGGCGCCGAAGCCACGTTTGTCGCACGCACGACCGACGTCAATGTGAAGCACCTCGGCGAAACGCTTGAACGCGCTGCTGCCCACAAGGGTACGTCGTTCATCGAGATCTACCAGAACTGCATCATCTTCAACCATGGCGCGTTCGAATACGCCACGGCGAAAGACACGAAGGACGACACCACCATCTACCTCGAGCACAACAAGCCGCTGGTATTTGGTAAGGAACGTGACAAGGGTATTCGCCTGAACGGTATGGAACCGGAAGTGGTGAACCTCGGCGACGGCATCACGGAAGACGACCTGCTCTTCCACGATGAAAAGCAGGATGAGCCGAGCCTGGCGTACCTCCTCAGCCGCATGCACTACCCGCAGTTCCCCGAGCCGCTCGGTGTCTTCCGTTGCGTCGAACGACCGACCTACGAGAACCTGCTCATGGATCAGGTCACGTCGGCTCGTTCAGCCAAGGGTGAACCGGGCGTCGAAGAACTGCTGACCGCAGGCGAAACCTGGGAAGTGAAGTAAGCTCGACTGCTTCCTGCCAACCAAGACATCATTCACGCCATCCTGTTCGCAGGGTGGCGTTTTTTTGTGGAAGCATGGTAGATAGCAGCATGGTCGACTTCTGATAGGCAACGGTGTTACCTGTCGCACTTCAGGCTATGGCCGCGAACGCAACCAGCAACATCACTGTCCCGGCGACCAACCAGCAAGTCCCTCGGCGAGCGTCTATCAGCGCCCTCCTTGCCTCGTCGCTCTTGGGATCGACGACCGACGGCAATCGATTCCAATCGATCAACCGTACAAGCCAACCAACCAACAGCACGATGAAGGCCAAGACAGGACCAAGGAATGTCGTGAAACACACAGCACTGGCGACCATCGCAAAGGGAAGCAACAAGATCAGCGGACCACCGAATCTTTGCCCAGGATGGCCCATCACCTGGTCATTCATCACCCAGTCGATTCGATCGCGAGCCAACATGATGACGAATACCGCGACGTGCAACATGTAAACCAAGATAAAAGATACGGAGCTGTTTAGCCCCACCGCCATGAGGAAGGCAGGAGCAACCATCACAGACCCGAGCCTCCCATAGAAACCCATCTCACGGGCAACGGATTCCCGGTCACGCTGGCGCGCGCGTGAAAGTGCTTTCAGTGCAGGCAAGTCGTAGCGAAATCCGCATTCCGGACAACCGCCGTCGGCAAGCCCATGCAGATCATAATCGCACTGCGGACATCGGAAGTGATCTTCGAGCATGACAACACATCGCCTCATGAAAACCGAATGCGTCTCGATCGTGAGTGTGGATTGTCCGCCAGGCTACACGCAACCGCAATAGGTATGACTTTCGCGTGCAGCGATGGGTGGAATTGAGCTTGGTTCAAATTCGAACCGGGATTGTTCGCCGGCGAGAATTACCGACGATTCGTCAGGAATGAATGTTTCAGGCGTGGTATCAAACTGCTGCGGCCGCCGTGTCTGCGTTCCTCTTCCACCACTCCACCGTGCGATGAAGGCCTTCATCAAGATCAACCATGGCACGCCAGTTCATCTTTTCTGCCGCACGAGAAACATCAAGACAACGGCGCGGCTGGCCGTCGGGGCGGTCTGAATCCCAGACAATCTCACCTTTGAAATTGCACAGTGCGGCAATCTTCGACGCGAGATCGGCGATGCGAACTTCCTGCCCCGTACCGATATTCATCGGGGCCACATCGTCATACTGCATGACGGCCGTCACGATCGCATCGGCGGCATCGTCGACGTATAGAAACTCACGGCTTGCCTGGCCCGTTCCCCAACATGTCACCTGCCCCACACCACGCTCGGCAGCATCGGAGAACTTGCGAATCAACGCGGGAATAACGTGTGACGTCTCCAGATCAAAATTATCGCCGGGGCCATAAAGATTCACGGGGATCAGATAAACACCTGGGAAATTGTATTCCTGCTTGTACGCCGCCAGCATCAAACCGAGCGCACGTTTCGCGACGCCGTAGGGCGCATTCGTTTCTTCCGGAAAGCCATCCCAAATATTTGCTTCGCGGAACGGCGTGGGTGAATGCTTGGGATAACTGCAGACTGTTCCGATGTGGACAAATTTCTGAACCCTGGCACTGCGCGAGGCTTCCACCATGTTCAGCCCCATCGCCATATTAGCGTAGAAAAATTGCCCGGGGTGTTTTTGATTGGCTCCGATGCCACCAACGTCGGCCGCGAGATGGATCACAACGTCGGTCTTGTGATCATTGAAGAGCCGCCGCACTGCCGCCTGCTCCGTCAGATCGTACTGACTCGACCGAGGCACGAACACGTGGCCTGCGCCGGCCTGCTTGAGTCTTTCGCACACCGCGTTCCCGAGAAAACCGGCACCACCAGTGACGATGACCTTCTTGTCCTCAAAATACGACATGACTGGGTTCCGATAAGCAAATGATCACTAGACATCCATTTCCATGTTTATCGGTTAATTCAGTCCGCTTGCCGATCGTAAACTACCTCGCCATCTTTGATGACAACCCGTGCGGTGTCTCGCCCCAGCTCGTAGGCCATACGAAGGTGGTTAGGGATATCCAGAATGACGAGATCGGCTTGCATACCGATCTGAATGGCCCCCAGTCGATCCGCACGCCCAAGGGCGGCAGCCGCGTTCGCCGTTGCCGCCACTAGCGTCTCAGTCGGCGTCATACGCATCTGCGTGACCGCGATTCCCATAACCAGCGGCAGCGACTCCACCATGGCACTACCCGGATTGAAATCAGTCGCGACGGCCACCGGTAGACCGGCATCCATAATCTTCCTTGCCGGCGCCTGCCCGACACCGAGAAAGAACGAGCAGCCAGGGAGCAGAACGGCCATGACGCCCGTCTCATTCATGGCGGCTAAACCACCCTCATCAATCTCCTCCAAGTGATCGGCCGAGATCGCACCCGTTTCAGCGGCCAATCGGGAGGCCCCCATCTGCGTGATCTGGTCAGCATGCACTTTGCCGCGCAGTCCGTGCCGACCACATGTTTCCATAACCCGACGAGACTGCGAAACATCAAAGGCACTGCGCTCACAAAACACATCACTGAACTCGGCCAACTGTGAGTTTTTCAGTTCCTGAAGAACGTCGTCAGCCAGCACCAGATCGAGATAGTCATCCGGACGCCCATCATATTCGGCAGGAATCGTGTGTGCCGCGAGATAGGTTCCCACAACCTCGATAGGCAGTTCCTCTCCCGCCTGCTTCGCGGCGCGGAGCATCTTGAGTTCATCGTCGACCGTAAGTCCATATCCACTCTTGATCTCAACCGTCGTGACGCCACGCGAAAGCATGCGACGCAGACGAGGTTGCGCCATGGCAACCAGTTCATCGAGCGACGCTTGCCGCACCGATGCGACTGACGTTCGGATCCCCCCGCCTTCTTCTGCAATCTGCACGTAGCTTGCCCCCTCAATCCGTCGGACAAACTCACGCTCACGCGTACCGGCAAAAACCGTATGGGTATGGCAATCGATCAATCCTGGAATGACACATCCCTGCATGGCATCAACAACCTGCATGTCACCAACGGGCGGACATTCCTGAGAAGAACCGAACGCGGCAATCTTGCCGTCACTGACTTGCAACCAGGCATCCTGCTTGACCGGCACATCCCCCATAGCCGGTCCGGGCACCGGCCCTTGCGGGATCAAAACAAGTTCACCAATGTTTTTGATAAGAAGTTCGGATGGCATGCAGAGATTCCAGAATTTCCAACACAAAGTTACCGTCATACATGATTCATCAGTCGTTTCCAGTGACGCCGTTCAAAAACAGCACCCCAAGACGCCCATCGTTCATAGCCTCACGCATTCGAACCAGTCTGACAAGTTGAAAACAATCGGGAAATCAGCACACAATCCTCCTGTCGCTTGTCGCTCCAACACGCGTGACGTAGAATTTAGTGGTCTCGCAATGAGTGTGAATTTCATCCAACGACACTCATCAGCGCCAAGTAGGCAGGAGCATCTCGATGTTTTTCAACGAAAGACGTGACACCGCTTCGAACTTCGGAGGAACCTCTCGGATCGCCCGACGTCGCTCCGCGTTTGTTCTCACCTTGATCGCAGGGTGTTTTCTGCACATCGACGGCAGCAGGCTGAGCCAACCGGTGTTCGCAGAGGAAGCGGTAGGAACAGACGAAGGTGGTTCCAACACAGGGCAACCCTACTCGGAAGTTGGCGCACTGATTCCGCTCCACGGTGAAATCACCGACATCACCGTTTCGACCATGAAACGCCGCATTGACGAAGCCGTCGAGAACGGCGCCACCGTGATCGTCTTTTCCATGGACACGCCTGGCGGCCTGGTATCGAGCGGTATCGCGATTG
>JBMYUM010000213.1:0-7168 GCA_049605375.1 Phycisphaerae bacterium
AACCCGTGGCGACTCCACCTCGGGCATCATGGCTGGCTCTGCGTCAGCAGCTGAAACCGAAAAAGACTCTTCGTCATGAATCGCACGCGACTGTCCAGTTTCCGTTGCCGCCAAGACACTCGGCAAACGCGTCAAAGCAGCAAATGGGTAGGTATGCTCAAGCCTGCGCAGCACCTCTTCCACCGCCGGTTCACGCCCCGCCTGCGGCTCATCAGAAGGCAGATCAGCCGAATTCGCGACCGACGCAAGCAACGGCGACCGCGACGACGCACGTGATGCTGTCCGCCATGCATCCATCTGGGCACCTTCATGCGTGTAGACTTCAAGACAAACATCCGAGGTTTGTCCCCGCCCCAACGAAATCGGACCGTCCGGCGCGGCCTGCAAGGCCGGCTTGATCCAATCCATCGCGGATGTCGCCGTGTGAACTGTCAATCCCGACACACTACGGGATTGACCCAGGTGAGCTTCCGTGATCAAGTCCTGCGCGTTGTTGACGGAACCAAGCATCACGAGCTTCTCTTCCGCACGTGTCATGGCCACGTAAAGAATGCGGAGTTCCTCCTCACGTGACTCTCGATCGATCGACTCGGCGACGCGGTCATGGTTCCAGGTCGGATATTCAATCCGACGCTCCATGTCCACGACGCGAAGGCCAAGGCCGGCGTTCCGCTCGTAAATCACACTCCCCTGGCGGTCTTGAAGGTTCAACCGGTTGCCAAGTCCAGGAAGAAAGACGATTGGGAACTGCAGGCCCTTGGAAGAGTGAATGGTCATGACACGAATGGCATCGTCGGGTGCCTGGCTTCCACTCTGCACCGTAATGTCATCACCCGACTCCTGCAGGTCACGGACGAACTGAAGAAAACCAAAGACCCCTCGGTACCGCGTCTGCTGGCATTGCCGGGCAAGCTCCAGCATTTGCTGAAGAACGCTGACACGATGACCACCATTCGGGCGACCGCCGACATAGCCGAGGTAGCCATGGCAGTCATAAATGGATTGCAGCACATCCGCCAGGGGTTTATGGCGTGCCAACAGGCGCAGCCGTTCAATTTCCCCGAAAGTGCGCAAGAGCTTCTCCCGCAGTGGACCCGACGGGCCTTGCCGCGCATACGTCATCATTGACTCATGGAAAGTCGGACGGCGACGAGATTTACCAGCTCCTTCGGTGCTACCATACTCGAGCATGGGAAGCACCAGCTCGTCCTCCGACAACGGCGGCGCAATGACGCCATTGCGCAGAACAGCGGCGAGAGGAATGTCCTGGCGCGGATTATCCACAACTTGAAGAACCGCGAGCAAATCCCTCGCTTCGACGGTTTGCAAGAGGGAACCTGCCGCCTCCGTGTGAGCCGCCAGCCCCATGGCCTGAAGCATGGAGACAACACGCTCCGCATTGACCTTTCGCGATCGAAGGAGGATCGCAATGTCCTTCAATCGTACCTGTCGTCCAAGAACCTTTTGCTCCGGATCCGCCTGCCACTGCTGGATCGTACGGCCGATCAGATACGCCTCACGCTCCATCGCTTCCCAGTCGGCAGGATGATCATCAAGCGACGCCATGGCCGCCGTTTCGAGCCCATTCGCCCCTTCCTCATGACCGAAATCCCCGGATGAGCCATCCGAAGCCGCGGTCGTCTCGGCTTCGCCTTGCTCGTCGTTTTCCGGCCTGCTGCGGCGCTGAACCTGACGTTCAACAAGATGCAGTTCCACAGGAAGGGTTCTTCTCTCCACACCCTCCTTCTTCTCATCGCGGCCATGCACAAGACTGGCGGCCTCATCGTACTTGACCGTACCAAATTGCATCAGCGGCTCAAACATCAGATTGACCGCGCGAAGTATTTCCGGGCGACTTCGAAAGTTCTCACGCAAAACGATACATTGCCCCGGCGAACTGTCCGTAAGAAAATCGCCCTGTCGCGTCGCAAACAAAGCCGGTTCCGCAAGGCGAAACCGGTAGATGCTCTGCTTCACATCGCCCACAACGAAAAGATTGTCAGGAGCGGAAGGTTCCGTCTTACGACTCGACAGCTGAATGATGGCTTCTTGAATCGGATTGATGTCCTGGTACTCATCGACCAGTACATGAGCAAAGCGACGTTGAACAAATCGAGCAACGTCAGACGGCTGATCAGGGTCCCCGTCGTTGCACAACACCGCCAGCGCGCGAACCTCCAGATCCGAAAAATCCAGAACGTTGTTCCGCTTCTTGGCCTCCTCGAATGCATCGTTGAATGCGCATACCAGGCCAACGATCGTCTCGACGACCGGTCTCACACGCTCCTGTCCGTCCCACCGATCGGCGACAGAAAACTTCGCTCTTCGCGAGAGCAGCCGACTCTTGAAGAACTTCTCACGGGTCTGCTTCAGAACACTATTGCTCATGTCCCGCGCGAGGTCCGCTGACGCATCTTCGTCATCACCTTTTCGCCTGCTCTTGGTACGCGGCAATTTGTAGGACGAGACGTCGCGCAACAATGCATCAAAACTCTCTTCGGCAACGGCCGAATCGGAAACAGCCGTCACGAGCAGACGCTGGGCTCGATCGTGCCAATCTTCGAGAGCGTCTGCATAATGTTCGATGACGTCTGCGTGATCACGGCAGGCTTCATGTGTTGCACGAAGCTCCGCGGTTCGCTGCCGGCATTCTTGTAGCTGTTCCAGCGTCTCACGTGCAAAGTCCTCCAGCATATCCGTTAGTAGTTTGGCACGTACAGGCGCGGACCGCTCTCGAACCTCTTCCAACCAGCGTTCAGGCTGACTCAGTGACCGGAGAAACGCATGAACGTCTAGAACCGTCTCTGCGAGATTGTCGTGTTTTCCCAAGCCGTAGGTATCAACGAAGGAGACAAATCCGCGTGCCAGAGCAGAGGGCTCCTCGGCTTCAAAAAACTCGCGGTAGAGTCGATCCCATAATCGTTCGAGGACCTCGGCCCGAAGAAGAGATGCTTCGGATTCATCCAGCAGGCGAATGCCAGGGTCAATGCCGGAAGCCTGAAATGAGCGCTTAATCAACCAGAAGCAAAAGGCGTGGATCGTAGAAATTCGCGCCGCCCCAACACGGGCCACCTGAAGCCGCAGCCGTTCATCGTCCTGATTTTCCAGAGCCTTCTCGGCAAGCTGACTTCGAATGCGTGTCCGCATCTCGGACGCTGCCGCCTCGGTGAATGTCAGCACGAGCAACTGGTCCACATCGCATCGAAATGGCTCCGGAGCCTCCGTGACAAGGTGTACGCAACGAGCCGCAAGAACGGCCGTCTTTCCCGATCCTGCCGCCGCACTGACAAGCACATCCCGGTCAAACGTGTGGATGGCCTCTTGTTGAGATGTCGTAAACAAAACGTCTGACATGATGCCCAATTATAGGGCGCGGAGACATTCGCACCAATTCAGGATCAGGGCCTGGCAACCAGATACGGCACGAATCGCGGACCCTGTCGGAGAATTCAGTCTTGACTGCGCGCCTCGCTCCAATGCGTATCGTAAAGTCATCTCGGGAAAGAAGCACAGCCAAGCTGCCGGGCACGCCATCAGAGGCTCGTGTCAACTCGGACGAATCACTTCCGTGGCAGCACTCTATGGATCGAAGCAGCAAGGGTTCGCGCTCAAACTGCGCCCACAGCTGTATCAGGGGGATGGGAAGCTGTGCATATCAAATCGAAGCACCGACTACGTATTCGCGTAGCGATGGCGGCAATGTGCTGTGTCGTGTCAGGATGCAGCGAGGGCTTGTTTTCGGACGGTTCGCCGCCCAGACCCACGCTGAATCTCACAACACTTGGTGTCGGCGAAGAAAGCACTTATTTCGAGTCGCTCAGTAACGACCTGCTCGAAAACGCCGAGCCGGTCGACATCACCGAAGAATCACGTGTGATTCGTGGCTCAATCGCCGGCAACGATGTGGATGTCTACGACCTCGGCGCCGTACGCGAAGGCGACCGGGTGCTCGTCGAAATCACAGCCTCGGACACACTTGATCCCGCACTCGCCATTTTTGACGAGACCCGGGCAAGTCTCCTGATCAACGATCACCGCAACGCCTATCTCGGCAGGAAAGACCCATATGTTGACGTAACGCTCACCCGCGACTCAGAGCATTGCTACCTCGCTATTGCGGCGACTCCCTATTACAACGACAACGGCGACTACGCACTGCTCGCCAGCCTGGAAACCAACCAGCCCATTCCGTCACCTCTTCCGGAGGGTGTGCTCCTCGTCTTCAACGGGGCGAACAACGTGCGTATTGGGAGCCGGCCAAGTATCAACGTCCCGACCTTTGATGCAGCCGACATCGACAACCAGTACGCCGGTCAAACCAGAGAAATGATCTCACGCGTCACGAATCTTGTTCGAGCAGATTTCGCCGAGCACGACATTGAGATCTTCTCGACCGCCGAGGATGCCAGCTGGGACGGCGTCATGACCCGCATTTACTTCGGAACGTACGACCCAGGTCTGCTCGGTGTCGCAGAAGGCGTCGATGAACTGAACCGTACCCCGACGCAGGAAGCCATTATCTTCACGGATACCTTCGCCGCCTTCGCTCCGATCGAACCCAGCGTGGAAGAAATGAGCCAGGCGCTCGCAAACGTGACAAGCCACGAAATCGGGCATCTCCTTGGACTGGTCCATACACGAGATTCGCTTGGCATCATGGATGTGACGGCCAGCCTGAATCAGCTCCTCGCGGACCAGTCATTTCGAATGTCGCCCATTTACGAAGATGTCTATCCCGTCGGCTACCAGAACGCGGGGCAGTCACTCATGGACGCCGTCGGCGGAACATTCGAGCTGTCTTCTTTCAGAACCATGCCATTGCCCGATGACATCGACAGCTTTAAGCAAGATTGGACGTCAGCAGCGCGACAACAACTCATCCTGAGTTCCTGCGGACTGCACCACCACTAATGTTTCGAGAGGATCGTCCCGATACACAAAACCTGCCCCAACTTTGCAAGACAGGGGTTGATGAGACGTTTAACGTGACGATAACCTTCTGGGATAGTGGCGGAGTCTACGCGAAGTTGATCGCAGGAGTGGCGAGATGTTGATGGTCGATGGTGAAACCGGGCATGTGGCGGGCGATTCGAACCCAACCCACCAGAACGTGGGAATGGGACGTGCACACGGCACCCTGCGCCTCGCAATGCTGCTTCTCAGCACACTTTCCTGGGCAGGCTGCGCCGGCGTGACCATCGATGGTGGTTCGAATGGCTCGGATGGCACCATCAATCCGTCGACAATTGTGGACGGCAACCAGGACACGACTTTAACCAGCGACCAGGGCAAAACCTCCGGTGAACCCAACGGCGATTTTGCGAACGCCGTTTTCGCGGTGTTTGACAGCAACGGAAGTGCCAAGCTGCAGGGCGTTGTAGCCGCTACGGGTGATCTGGACGTGTTTAACCTCGGCGCACTCGCCCGCGGAACAAGAATCCGAATTGATACGGACACCACCGCACTGCAATCGAACCTTGATGTCTCCATCGCGCTGTATGATGCGGAGTTCCGACTGGTCAACAACAATGATGATCGATTGATCTCGGACCTGGATGCGCTGGTCGATTGGATCGTCTACAACGATTCTTCCACCTACTACCTTGTTGTTTCGCACTCCGCATTCGCCGCACGCAATACATTTACCGGCAGCTACCTTGCAGACATTCAGCTGACAACCGGCGTCACCGTACCCGAACCGACGCCGCAGACGATTCTCCTCAACTTTGATGGCGGTCTCGTCGAATCCGAATCGCTGGGAACACAGCAGATCGCCCCCTTCGATGCCTCCGCGATTTCCCTGCAATACGACGGGCAGGATCAACTCATGAAAGATGCGATCGTGGCCTCGGTCCGCGAGAACTTTGAAGGCTTCAACATTGAAATCATCACCAGCGACGATCCACGCCCCGGAGCCGGGACCGCTGTTTCAGAAGTGTTTCTGGGCGGATTCAGTGAGACCACATTCGGCATTGCCGAATCAGTCGACCTCTACAACCTGAATCGGTGCGACGACGGCATCATCTACACCGAGTCGTTCTCCCCGTTTCAATTCGGGTTCGTACCTAGCGCCGAAGCACTGGCAATCGCAATCGGCAATGTAACGGCTCATGAAGCCGGACACCTGCTCGGGTTGAACCACGTCGACGACGATAATGCACTCATGGATGACGTGTCGCCGGCAGCAGCCCTGCTGGACGATCAGGAATTTATGGAAGCACCCGTTTCAGACGACATCATTCCAATCGGATTTCAGGACGCCGTGTTCCTTCTGTCCGATATCGTCGGCCTACGATGAGCCGCGTTTGTATGATCATGTCGTAGACTCGATGATCTGCGTAGGGATTTGTCTGCCAAAGCAAACTTTGCGACAAATTCCAAAACAACCCCACGAATACTGACGCTATCTGAAGCGAATTTCCGTCTAGGCTTTTGGCGGTCAATAGCCAAGCCTGCGGCGGCAGTTTCGTGTGTCAGCACCTCGGCGCAAGCTGAACACAACCGCCACGAAGCGCGGTAGCCAGGAAGATAGTTGTGAAGCCACTCTATACACATTGCCCCCACTGCCAATTTCCGGTAGTCGTACGTGCGGCCGAACGCGGCTACGCTAGAATGTGCCGCCAATGCGGCAAAAAGTTCGGAACCGTTGCAGCACCAACCACCGCCCGGGCCAGGCGAAACGCGCGAAATCGACGCCCGGTACCGACAAAAGGCATGATTCGCGAGGTCGGACAATAGATGCCGCACGCCGCCGGCACGCCTCCATCCGTCGCAGCGAATGATCGGCCGATGTGCCCTGCCCGGTGGAAGCGAATGCCGCCCGGATGCGTCGTTGTACGCGGCTCGTCTCGGACTGTGACGACAGACTCCGGTCGACCTGCCCGCATCGGCACAAACTTGGGAATTGTGAATCCCCTGCCGTCAGGATTCAAACGCCATGCGACTGGGCTACAACACCAACGGATTCGCGCATCATCGAATCGAGGACACATTCGCCATCCTCGAAGATCTGGGTTACCAGAGTGTTGCCGTAACGCTGGACCACCCAATCCTCACATCCCCCGATCGCAAGGGGATTTCCACCGCCCGTCAGGTTCTTTCGACACTGGGTGCTCGCCACGGGCTCCGCATGACACTTGAAACCGGCGCACGGTTCCTTCTCGACCCA
>JBMYUM010000214.1:0-7158 GCA_049605375.1 Phycisphaerae bacterium
GGGTCAGTGTTGCAATCCATCCAATGGTAACCTGACGTCAATCGACGATGCCAACGTCTGTACGATCGATACGTGTCAACCTGATGGCAGCGTGATTCATGAAGACACAACGGAAGCGGGACTTTGCTGTAATCCAATGGATGGGACTTTGACGGATATCGATGATGGTGAACTGTGTACATTGGATACATGCTTGCCCGATGGAAGTGTGACACACGAACCTATTGAAGGCTGCGGCAAGACCGGTGGGTTCCGTATTGTGCCGACTCGGGCCAGCGGAACGGTGGGTGTTGATTGGGAATTAGGGCCGGGCCAGTTCGAAATCACGTTGCATCGGGCTGATCAGTTGGTTGAGTTTGAGGTGGAAGTTCGTGCTCCCACGTCGGAGAGCTTGCAGGTCTTTCAGGCGACCATCTCCTGCGACGCGTTCCTGTCGGACCCTTGGGATGCGATGAGCATTGCTGGTGCATTATGCCCCGACGAGGGCGTGTTCGGCATGGATTTTTGCAGGGGAGTGGACGTTGCTCGTGAAGACTACGTGTTTTGGAGCCTCATCCAGATTGCAGCTGTCGCAACCGATTCATGTATCGCTCCTGGTGACAGGGCGTATGCGGGTGGTGCCGTCGTCGTTCCGCCTAATTCTCTTGAGAGTGACGGCGCCTGGCACTATGGTTTCACTGGCGCGCTGGAAGTAGAGCCGCAGGCATTGGGTTCATTCGAACTCGCCTTCATGGATGACGACAATTTCACCTTCATGTCTCGAATGGACACGACCCTGTTTCCCATCGACGAGTTGATTCCAGCCACCATTGCCATCACTACCGGGCGCTGCGTCGTCGATGGCGCGTGTACCTGTTCGACGTTTTTGGATTGTGAAGACATCGGCGGGGAATTCACCGAAGACCTTGATGGTTGTGGCCAGGACTTCGACGGTGATGGCGAGGGTGACGCTTGCGACGCCGATAGGGACGGCGATGGTGTTGCGAATGCCATGGATGTTTGTGACCAGACCCCTATGGGTTCGTCAGTCACCGTTGAGGGTGGCCCCGTTTGTGATGTGAACTTTGATTGTTCGGTCGACCTGTTGGACTATGCGGAGTTGTTCGAGTGCATCAGCATTGGCGGCCCCGCCATTGTTCCCGGTTCAGATCCGTCGTGCCTGTCGCCGTTTGATCTCCAGGGTGATGGCGATGTTGATCTTGCCGACGTCGCTCTTTTTGCGAATGACTTTGCACCGGAATTCTTGGAGTAGGCTTCCTTCGGCGAGTGCGTCCAAGGAACGGCTTAAAGTGTCAGGCGGCTTGGGTCTTGCTGGAAGCGAAGATTCAAGGTCTGTGATGCGACGCCGAATGCAAGCAGTGCAATCGAGACTGCGACGCGGCCGATCCACCATGGTCCACTCTGTGGCATACGAAGGGCTTTGGGGACGGAGGGGAGAGAACCATCCGGAAGCACACCGCTCCCGATGGCCCAGCGGACGTAGCCGATGAACCCACCTGGGGCGAAGTTGGTCGACATGTACTGGTCAATCTCACCGATCACACGGGCGCGATACTGACCAACCGGTTCCCCCTTGAGGTCAAGTGATGGCAGGCGGATTGCTTCTTCTGCCATGACGCCGGCGAATTGCGAGCCCTCCAGGAAGATCGACAGGCTCCATGTTCCGACAATCAGGATGGTGGTTCCCAGCCAGATGGTCGCGGCCGAGAACGGGCGACCGGATTTTGCGACGCGATAACATGTCGCCCCGATGATCAATCCAAACAGCGCAAAGAAGAAGAGCCCGAGAAAGAACGGCAGGCTGGCAGCGAAGTTAAGCAGCCACGCGAGCGGTGTGGCCACCGCGCCGGCGACAACGACGCCCATCCACCAACGTGCGACGTTGGGTGTCCCGTGGTCGGCGGTTGTGTTCGTCTCTTCCACCTGCTGGGTTACGACTACCATGCCGTTTCCATGGATGTCACTCGTCGCCATGGGACCGTTGACGTCATTCTTATCGACTTGGCTGTCTGTTGTCGGGGGCATCTGCGCTCTATGCTGATAAACTTTGAATACCCAGTCCGGCGATCGAGCTGGCATTGCCACGAAGGCGATCATCACCGTAGAGTCGACGAGGCATGGCTTTTCGTCAACCGAGAGGTTCAAAAAAGGCTGGATTGCGCGCAGGGCTGATGTCGCTTCTCAGGTCAATTTTCCAAACGCGACGCACATTACTTGCGTTTGGAGTCGGCGGCGTTGTTTGTCTTGGATTTCTGACCCGTCTTCCCGGCGCCGTTTGGCTTTCCCGTTGTTATCGGCCTCTTGGCCTTGTTGCTTCCCGTTCGTGATTTTGGTGCGAGGGCATTGTTCACTTCGATGACCAGCGTCACCCATTCCATGGCACGGCCTTCCAAGGGTTCCCGGGACGGTGCGGCCATTCTTGCTGAAGAGGCTTTCGGACCTCGTGCAAGGGAATTCAGACGACGTTCCACAAGCGGTGCGCGTGAGCGCGCACTTTTTGCGTCGCTTGGACTGGCGGTTGCCGGTTTGCGGGTGGCTTTCGCACGACGACTGCGTTCGGCGGTCTGTTTGTCCTGCTTATCTTGGGACCGTGGCGACGAGGCCTGGTCCGCTGCATCTTTCATGGTCTCATTCGTACGTTCCGACGACGCCGAGGAATAGCCGTCTACTCTGAAATCTTCCGTATCTGTGTCACCGATCGCAACCTTGGCACCTGTTGGCACTTCTGATTTTTTGGATTGGGTTGCCTTATCACCTTTGTCGGTGGTGGCCATGGAATTTGATACGCTGTCGGATTGCAGCATCGTTACGACACGTTCAAAAATCCCATACCGATTCGTTGCAGGATCGGTCTTGCCCTTCGTTGCTGTTTGCTCTGCCTTGCCGGGCTGTGCTACGACGTCTTCTGGTCCGAAGACGTTCTGTATGGTTGGCGCGACGCGACTGCGCCCGGAGAACGTCCTGGATTCCATTTGGAACGCGATCTGGTCTTCCGATGGTGCGAGGCCTTGCAGCTTTTCGTACAGCGCCGGTACTTCTGCGGCGGGTATTCGTACAAGGAACTGTTGGGTGCCGTCCTCGCTGTAGTTTCGACCTTTTTTTCCGGCCAGAAAGACCCGTCCGACGGCTTGCTGCTTTCCTTTTGTCTCCGTGATTTCATCGGTGGCCAGTGCCGCAAATCCCATTTGAGGAAGCTGTGAGAGAATCTCGCGGCTGAAGCTTGCCTGGTCCGTTGCGTTTCTTGCCTGAAGGCTCAATCGCATGCGTTCATTCTTGAATGCGTGAGTTTGCAACGTTTCTGATGCCAGGCCCGCTTCCAGTTTTTGTTCGAAATTCAGGACGCTCACCAATCGGGCATCGTCGCCGGTGATCCATCGGCGGTTGGCTGTGGCAGCCGTTGATTCTGCTGAACCTTGGCGCGATTCTGCGAGGTTCATGGCATCGGCTTCAGATTCAATGGGCTTGTTAACGGCGACGACCGGTGTCGACGATTGGTCCATGGAGGCGACGATGGCCCACATCCCACCGACAGCGACAAAGCCGAGCGCGGCTGCGAGGCTCCAGCGTGAGAACGCGGACCAGCCGGTTCTTTCGGGGGTTGTACCAAGTGGGACACCCTCTTCGCCAAGGAGGTCCTGGCGTTCGAGTTGCAGTCGGATGTCGTCAATCATGACGTCTGGGGCAGGATGGCGTGGCAGCGTCGCAACTGTATTGGCGACACCTTGCAACTCCTCGAGCAGGTTGCGTGCTTCCTGGCTCTCTGCGAGCACCTTCTCGACGACCGTACGTTGATCCGGCTCGAGTTCGTTATCGAGATAGGCGGTCAGCCATTCGCCAAGTTCGTTGTGATCAAATTCAGTCATGCCGGGCCCTCGTGGGCGACTTTTCATGAGCGACCGAATCCATGGCCTGTTTCAGCGCGGCCCTCGCGCGAAACAGTCTGGATTTTACCGTACCTGGTTGCACATCCAAGATCCTGCTGATCTCCTGGTATCCGAACCCTTCGACATCCCGCAAAACGATAATGATACGAAAATCCACGTCGATTTCCTGCAAGGCGCGGATTGCTTTCTGGTGCATCTCCGCCTGGACGATGCCCTGTTCCGGCGCGGGAGTCTGGTCTGCGATCCGCTGTGCGAGGTTCTGCGCCTGGGTTCCATCGCTCTCCAGCGTCTGGTCGATGGAGACGGTTCGTCTTCGTCCGGCTTTTCGGCGATGCGAGAGGGCCAGATTCACCGCAATGCGAAAAACCCAGGTATAGAAGCTGCTCTCGTGCCTGAAATTGCGGATCTCCTGGAAGGCGCGCAAGAAGGCTTCCTGCGTGATATCGCGCGCATCCTCCAGATGGCCCGTAATCCGCCAGCAAGCGTTGTAGACCCGATCCTGGTATTCGCGAACAAGTTCTTCGAAGCGTTCGGTCTGTCCTGCTTTGATTTCTTCAATCAGGCTTGCCTCCTCCAAACGAACTGGATTCTCAGCACCAGGCTTCGAATCTCCTTGCTGTTCGTTTGGACGTCTCGACACGCTTCTGGTTCCTTCAATTCGCTGGTGATCCGTTGAGGGCCGATGTTGGCCTTGAAGTGCCCGTAGATTATCGGCCATGCCGGTAATATCGGCACCTTGAATCATACCGGACAATTGGCCAGAAGTTTGACGAATGTATCGCCGATAGATATATTCTAGCATCCGGATGGGCGGATTGATCTTTCGCGATTGACCTCCCAGTGTTGAGCGGAGGCGTCGAGGTCATCTTTGGCGTCGTGGAGCGGGTATGGAAACAGAGTTGCTATTTCGGGCGATGGCCGACAAGACGCGTCAGCGTGTCCTTGGCGTGCTCAGTCGTCAGGAACTCAGTGTTTCGGAGTTGGTTGAACTGCTTCGACAGCCTCAGTCGACCGTTTCCCGGCACCTCAAGGTGTTGCGGCAGGCCGGTTTGATTCTCGATCGGCGGGAAGGGCAGACGGTTCTTTACACGCTGCCGTCCTCCGAACTGCCGGCATCCTCTGGCGACGCGTCACCGGACCTTGAACATCGCCTTCTGGGTTGGGTGCGTGAGCAGCCTTTGCCGGAGGCGTTGCAGATTCGATTGACGGATCTTCTGGAGCGTCGCGACTCTAACGGCCACGATTCGTTCGGCCGCATGGCTCGACGTTGGGATGCGTTACGTGAGGAGAGTTTTGGTACGGCCTTTCCGTGGGAAGCGATGATTGGTTTATTGCCGTCGTCGTGGCATGTGGCCGACCTTGGCACGGGGACTGGATATCTGTTGCCGGTTCTGGCCGACCACTTTGCGCATGTGACGGCGATTGATCCATCGGCATCGATGTTGGATATCGCTCGGACGCGGATGTCGGGTTCGGCGATTGAAAATGTGACACTCGGGTCTGGGGATCTCGTTGAACTTCCCATTGATTCCGGTGACGTCGATTTGGCACTGGCTGTACTTGTTCTTCATCATGTAGAAGAGCCTGTCCGTGCGTTGCGTGAGATCGGACGTGTATTGCGGCCAGGTGGTCTTTGCCTGATTGTCGAGCAGCATGAGCATCGTAATCAGGGTTTTCAGGATCGCATGCATGATTTGCGTGACGGCTTTTCGCCGGCCGTGCTTCACGGCATGCTGTCGGACGCTGGTTTCGACGTAGTCCGCAGGAATGATCTTGTGACGGTCGCGCGGGCGGATGACGCGCCGGCGCTTCACGCGACGGTGGCCAGGCGGCGAGTGGAATCCGGATAGCTAATTCAAGTTGGTTTGATGTCGCAAGTTTGCGACAGGGTGATAAATGATGAGCTGCTCGTGATGCGGCTCTTATTCGAATTATGAGCAATTGTGCCATGATGGTGGCACTTGAATTGGGGCCACAGCCCTGAAAAAAGGAGAGCATGGGTATGACGACTGCGGTACAGGACTTCAAGGTGGCGGACATTACGCTTGCCGATTTCGGACGCAAGGAAATCCTTCTGGCTGAGCATGAAATGCCAGGCTTGATGGCCACGCGTAAAGAGTATGGTCCGTCAAAGCCGCTGGCCGGCACGCGGATCACCGGTTCTCTGCACATGACTGTTCAGACGGCTGTTTTGATCGAGACGTTGGTTGAGCTTGGTGCCGACGTTCGCTGGTGCAGCTGCAATATCTTCAGTACGCAGGATCACGCGGCTGCTGCTATTGCCAAGGCTAACACGCCGGTCTTTGCCTGGAAGGGTGAGACGTTGGAAGAGTACTGGTGGTGCACGTATCAGGCACTCAATTTCCCGGAAGGTGGTCCGACGCTCCTGGTCGATGACGGTGGCGATGCGACGCTGTTGATCCACATGGGTGTCGACGCGGAAAAGAAGTTTGCAGCTGATGGCACGATGCCTGATCCGTCGACGGCTGACAACGACGAGATGAAGTGCATTTTGAACGTCCTCGTCGACAGCCTTAAGGACAATCCGCAGCGTTGGACGAAGATGGCGAAAGACATCATCGGTGTCAGCGAAGAAACGACCACCGGTGTGCATCGCCTTTACCAGATGCAGGAATCAGGCACGCTTCTCTTCCCGGCTATCAACGTTAATGACAGTGTGACCAAGAGCAAGTTCGACAACCTGTATGGCTGCCGTCATTCGCTGGTCGATGGAATCATGCGTGCCACCGATGTCATGCTTTCCGGTAAGGTTGCGGTCGTTTGTGGATTTGGTGACGTCGGTAAGGGATGTGCACAGAGTCTCGCACGTCAGGGCTGCCGTGTGTACGTCACCGAAATCGATCCGATTTGCGCACTGCAGGCATGCATGGAAGGTTACCATGTTGTGACGCTGGACGATGCTCTTGCGATCGGCGACGTCTTTGTGACGACCACCGGAAACAAGGACATCATCATGGCTGCCGATATGGCCAAGATGAAGAACAATGCCATCGTCTGCAACATCGGTCACTTCGATAACGAAATCGACATGGCCGGTCTGATGAACTTCAAGGGTATCACCAAGGAGAACATCAAGCCGCAGGTCGACCGTTGGGAATTCCCCGATGGCCACAGTGTCATCGTTCTGGCAGAGGGCCGACTGGTAAACCTTGGTTGTGCGACGGGGCACCCGAGCTTCGTGATGAGCAACAGCTTCACGAACCAGGTGATTGCCCAGATCGAACTGCACGAGAACAACAACGACTACGAGAAC
>JBMYUM010000215.1:0-7146 GCA_049605375.1 Phycisphaerae bacterium
GATGTGTTCGGCGTTGGGCATGTCCTGTCGCTTACGGGCAAGCAACATTTGCTTTTCGCGTTCTGCAGCGGCTTTGCCGGCCTTGGCAAGCCGATCGATGAACTTCTCTGTGGCTTCGGCCGAGCGGATCATCTTGTCTTCGGTGATGTAGTCTGCGTAGCTCGAGTAGCCCAGCAGCGTTGCCAGTTCGTGGCGGCGTGCGATCAGCTGATCCAGCACGGCGATGTTCGCGGGGTAGCCCCGGTTGCGATAGACCTGGAACATCCGCTGACGCACATCGGCATTATGGGCGTAATTCAGCACCGGAACGGAGTCGGGGTACTGCGTCGTGATGTGGATCTTGCCATCCGCCGCGGGTTTGTGTTTGGCAATCCAGTCTTTCGGCAGGCCGTCCAGCTCGGCCGGTGACTCGACCGTGATCTCGCGTACATCACCGGCGATATTGCGGGCGAAGGACTGTCCCAGAGAGAGAATCTCCTCCTGGAGCGCGGCGATGCGAGCCCGTTCTTCATCGCTGCGGTCCACGCCATTGTGACGGAACTCGCGGAGTACCTTCTTCACGAAATACTTTGTCTTGGCGTCCGCGTCGTCGAGATCCACGGCCTTGATGGCCTCGAACAGGTCGCGGTCGAGAAGGAGTTCGGTTCGACGTTGTGCGATCTTCTGTTCACCCTTCTCGGCCATGGTACGCACCGATTCGGCAGGATGGACGTTGAACAGCAGACTGCATTCAGACGCACTGGCTTCCAGATGCATGTGCATGTGGTTAAAGGGGATAAGCGTATTCTCTACCGTTCGGTCGCCTTCGACGGACATGATTCGCTCATAGAAGGTGTCCGCCCAGAAGAGGTTTTCGGCGATGTCGTTGTCAAGTTTGGCAGCGGAACGGTCCAGCGGCGTTTGTGCCATTTCCCACCGTTCGATCTCAACGCTCTGATTGGATTGCACAAGCGAGCATCCGGTCATGGGAACAATGACACTTGCGACCAGAAGCCCCATGGCAAAGCGGCAGAAGTCTCCGGGCTGTCGGCCTGGCAACCCGGCGGCATCACGTGAGTGGCTGGGGGTGGGTTGTGTCAAACCACACGATCGACGGCGGTTATTCATTCGTTGATTCCTTCTTCTAGCGTGTTTGTCGTTGGCTGCTTTCCAGACCATGAAGAATCGTCCGGCATTCGCCGTATGTTCGGCCGTAGCGTAATGACCGCATCCGGACCGTCAATTCCTGTTGGTGGGGAAGGTTGCGCAGTCTTCGAAACGGCGTCAGGGTCTTGGCCATGTGGATATGGGTATTTCCTGTGAAAAGCGGCACCGGCGTCTGTTGCCCGGAACGGTTCTTGCTAGGATACAAGGTGGCGAGTGGCGGCGTCACGAAAATGGTGATTTTACGAACACGAGTTTGTCACGGACTTCACGCGAGTTGCCACACAGGCTGAGGAGGTTTGCGAAATGTCTGAATTGAATCCGTTCGCGATTGCCCAGGAGCAGTTGGATGAAGCGGCTGAGCGACTGGGTTTGGATCGCCCGACCCATGAGTTCCTGCGTTGGCCAATGCGCGAATATCACTTCACCTTGCCCTTGAAAATGGACAACGGAACGACTCGGATCTTCAAGGGATATCGTGTCCAATACAACAATGCGAGAGGACCGACAAAGGGTGGTCTGCGATGGCACCCCGAAGAAACGATCGATACCGTGCGCGCTCTCGCGGCCTGGATGACCTGGAAGACGGCTGTCGTCGACATTCCGCTCGGCGGCGGAAAGGGCGGCATTACGTGCAATCCGAAGGATTTGAGCGAGAACGAAAAGGAACGTCTGGCACGCTTGTATATCCGTGCGGTCGGACGTGAGCTTGGTGTTCATCGCGATGTCCCAGCTCCGGACGTATACACGACCCCGCAGATCATGGCGTGGATGATGGACGAGTACGAAGCCATGGTGGGACACTCCCATCCGGGCATGATCACTGGAAAGCCGTTGGAGATCGGTGGCTCACAGGGGCGCGGTGATGCGACGGCACGTGGTGGCGTCTACTGCGTTCGCGAAGCGAGCAAGGTCTTGAACGTGCCGCTGAATAACGCCACATATGCGATTCAGGGCTTTGGAAACGCCGGTCAGTTTGCAGCCACGCTTCATCCTGAGATTCTCGGTGGTGGAACGCTGATCGCCGCCAGCGACTCCCGCGGTGGGGTGATGAGCAAAGACGGCATTGATCCGGATGCGTTGGTTCGCCATAAACGGGAAACCGGCAGTGTCGTTGACTTCCCGGGAACCTCGCCGATCAGCAATGAAGAGCTGCTTGAGCTTGAGTGCGATGTTCTCTACCCGGCCGCGCTGGAGGGTGTGTTGACCAATCGCAACGCTGGTGAGGTCAAAGCCAAGATTGTCTCGGAACTGGCCAACGGCCCGACGACACCCGATGCCGACAAGATCCTTCACGAGAAGGGTGTCTATGTCATTCCGGACTTCCTCGCGAACGCTGGTGGTGTCACGGTGTCTTACTTTGAGCAGGTTCAAAACACCTACAATTACTATTGGGCGCTGGACGATGTTCATGCCCAGCTCGATCGTAAGATGACCGAGGCGTTCCACTCCGTCCATGAGATGTCACAGAAGGTTAAGGTACACAACCGCCTTGGCGCTTATATGGTTTCGGTGGCCCGTGTGGCCGAAGCCTGCAAGATTCGCGGCTGGGTATAATCCGACATGACTCACGTCGGTGAGTCATAATCGCCGTGGATTCAGAAAGAAGCCGGAAGTGACATTTCGGCTCATGACCGCCAGAGCACGATCAATACGCGTCTTTCCAGTGAGGCTGGAAGGGCGCGTTTTTTTATGGACTTTGCAGATTTTCCTTTTGATGCCCCCGTCTCGGCGCGGTCTATGATGAGGAAGGCACGCCCCATGTGGCGTCCGTTGCCATAGTTCGAAGCCAGACTACTGTTCGAAGCCAGATTACTGTTCGAAGCCAGATTACTGTTCGAAGCCAGATTACTGTTCGAAGCCAGGCTTCAGTTCGTTTGTTGCTCGAGCAAGGAGTTCGTTGCTACTTGGTTTCCTCCGGGTATTCGTTGTCGGTCTCTGTTGTTTGGAAGGCGCGTGTTGTATCTGATGCAGAGAGATGCCGCATCTCCGAAGCGCGAGCCCGTCTCAGCGGAACGTGTCGCGGATCAACAGGAGGAGCACCTTCGTGGTGACCAGCATCCGGATGATTTGAAACTTGAATTACCGAACTCGCTGAACTGTCCGAACGCGCAGATCGGTTCGAAACCGACAGGCGATCTCGAATTGCCCCATGGAACCGATGCACCCGTACGCAAAGCGGCCGAAACAGGTGCAATAGGCCCAAATGGAATGGGCCCAGATGAGGTTACGGCTGATGAGGTCAAATCAGACGCTGCCTTGCGAAGCCGGTTCTATCGGCTTGCGTACGCACTATCGGGAAGACCGGACCGGGCTGACGATATTTTGCAGCAGGCCTATGCGACTGTGCTGTCGCGCGATCCGACCAAGATCCGTCATATCGGTTACATGCGCCAGGCGATTGTGCATGCGTGGATGAATGACCGAACTTCGTCGGCCCGTCGTTGGCGTCGCCTGTTGCATTGGTTCCGCGGTTATTCGTCTTCGACGGCAGCCCATCACAAATATGACGATTGCGGCGGTTTTAATGTTGAGTCGAGTCGTATCACGCAACGGGTAATCGACGGATCACAGGCTGCGGAACATTTGGAACTCGTCGATCAGGTAAAAGCCGCGGTGCATCGGCTGCCACCTCAACAGCGCGCGGTTCTCACGCTTCGCTTGATGGAGGAGCTCTCTTATGAAGAAATTGCTGAGATCACGGGACTGAAGGTCAATGTGGTTCGCTCGCATCTTCATGTTGCCCGCAAGCGTGTTCGAGATGTGATTGAAGATGATCAATCTTGATCGATGGTGTTGATGTCATCGAGTGTGGTGACGACTGATTGGAATTGTGCATGGAATCCTGCTTTTATTCATGATTGCGTTCATGATTGGATTCATAATTGGATTAAAACGTGACGGAACGAAATCCAGACAATCAAACGCGGCAATCGATGTCAGCATCGACATCGCGGGCCATGCTCAGGAATGGGGCTGATGAGGGGCACGGCACTCTGTTGCGTCGCGTACTTGGTGGCGTTTTGGATGGAACTTTCCGATGGGAAGCGTTGCCTGCGAACGAGGCCGACGAATTGAATGCTGTTCTTGAGCG
The DNA here is from genome assembly GCA_049605375.1 of Phycisphaerae bacterium. Taxonomy (GTDB): domain Bacteria; phylum Planctomycetota; class Phycisphaerae; order UBA1845; family UBA1845; genus JADFOB01. Next base: position 4,238 of record JBMYUM010000215.1, read on the forward strand.
CTTCCTCGATAGCGATTTATCGACGACGGATCGTGCTCTTGTCGATCAGTTGTTGGCCATTTCGTCCTGTCTGCAGGATCGGCTTGAAGCCCTGCGCAGGTTGGATCAGCTGGCAGGGCGCGCACTGCTCACCGGTCTTGGTGACCGCGAATCGGTTGGTCTGAACAATCCAGATGCGTTGGCATCGCGCTCGGTCGTCATGAATTCGAATCCTGCCTGGTCGACGCAACATCGACGCATGGCGGTCGCGATGGCGGCCTGTGTGGCACTCTCATTCCTGGGCGGCGCGCTGTTGTTATTGCCGGGTATGCAAACCCCCTGGACTGACCAGAGTCGATCAGATGCGCAAGGTGAACAGTTGCATGAAGGCATATTGGTTGATGCACGAACCCCGGTCGGCGAAAGCGGAGACCTTGGTGTTCAAGTGGTTTCGTTTCCACAAATGCTGACCGATCAAGGTGCTGTTCGCCTTCAGGATGCCGAGCACCTGCAAGATGCCGAGCGCCTTCAGTCTGCAAGGGACCACCAGGAACGAGTGGGCCGGGAGCCGGCGCGAGGCGGCATGGAATTCGGGACCACCGGCGGTGATGCTGGCGAACGTTTGGCCGGCGTTGTTATCAGTTTTTCCTTGCCGGCTCCGCAGGAGGGTGCCGAGGTTGCCTTGAATACTGCCCCGGTGCGATCGGAGCCAGCGCGATCGGGGCCAGCGCGATCGGAAGCGGCGCGATCGGGGGCGGCGCGATCGGGGGCGGCGATCGACACCATTCGTGACGGAGAGTGGACGCGTAACGACGACGCGAACGCTCGCGCGTTGGATCGCGATCACGCGAGAGAATCAGTAGACCCGAAAGAATTGATCGACACGAGAGAGTGGATCGCGTTGCAATTGCGGCCCGGGTCGGAACGAGACGCAGTTGCGTTGCTCGATGCGATGCCATCGGACGCTCAGGTTCGGATTTGTCGCCGGTGGATTGACGAGCCGCGCATGAGGCCCGTCGCCTTTTCGCGATTGGCAACATTGTTTCAAAACGACTCCAACAGTCATGTTGTTCAGGATGCTGTTCAGTCAATGGTGACATCCACCGTTGGTGGTCGTAAGGAATTGCGGCCATGGCTACGGGGTTGGGCGACGGCAGTGGAGTTACGCTGAGGCACCCAACGGCGCGTGTGCATGTTGGTATTTACGCAAGAGCTTATGAACTGATCGGAATTGATCGAGCGAAGTTGGTCGGTGGAAAGTGTGTTTCGCCCGATGGTGGTTGGGCTGCGCGCATGTTTCATCTGATCGGTGTGTGCGATTTTGTTTGGTGGTCGCGGTCTTGTGATCGTGTTTTGTTCGGAGGAAGCGAATATGAGATCGAATCGGGGTCGGAAAATGTATCGGAATTGGCGACAGCGCATTGGTGTTATGTCTACGGGTGGTTTGTCCACGAGGGTTTTTTCTATTGGGGGTTTGTTCACTGGTGGTTTGTCCATTGGCGGCATGTTGACGTATCGATCAGTCTTGCTGGCTGTGTTTTTGGTCATGCCGGCTGCGGTAGAAGCGCAATCGGTCATGAAGGTATACGACGTTCGCGATCTGCTGACGTTGATTGATCCGCCAGTTCCTGTCGAGATTGCTGACAATGTTGACGCGAGTCGGCAACAGGATTTCATGATTCAGATGCTGACTCAACCCAGCACTTCGACGCCTGATCCGGCGAAGAATGAGACGCGTTCCGGCAAGCTCGAATCGCTGATTGACAAGCTCTGTTTCTCTCACGACTTGCAGTGTGACGAACTCCTCCCCGGCGTATACATGGCTGAAGGAGTCGGTGACTCATTCGAGGATTTTGAAAGGATGTTGCAGGCCGTTCGAAATCTGTATGGCCGGCCGTATGAGTTGGCGTTGATCTGGTACCGTGTTGCTTCGACTGATGATTTGACGGTTGGCGAGGTGGTTGAGCAGCCAAAATCTCTCCGACGGCACCACATGGTTGTCTTTGACAATACACCGATCGACATTCGTGTTGGAACAACGCATACCTATGTTGCTGATTTGACGGCGGTGGTCGCGCAGAATTCGGCGATGCACGAACCGGTCATTGGAACGATCCATGACGGCTTGTTTGCATCGGTTGTGGTCAGCAATGTTGATCGTGAGAGTGAGACGGTTCTGGTGCGTATTTCTGGTGAGTTTCGTGATGTTTCGTTTCCAGAGAGTGCGTCAAGGAAGCTGGAGGCATCGGCTGTGCATGGGCTTCAGTTGCCGATCATCAAGCGTCGTACATTGAGCGCTGCTGCTCCGGTTGACATGGGTAAGTGGACGGTTGTTGATATTGTCGACGACTTCAGTGAGGACGCCAACCTGGTGTTGGCTGCACGCATCATGACGCCCGGTGGTTGATTCTGAATCTTTGACCTTTTGGCCATGTGGTTTCGTAGGCGTTGTTGGTTGCGAAGGCAAGTTTATCAGGAGTCAGCATTCGGTTATGCCACCGAAGGTTATCTGGTGCCCCGGTGGCAGGCATGGTACGGGTGTTCGTGAATCTTCAGTTGGTTGTTGTCTTTTGATCGAGATGCTCGGCGGTTCGGCGGATCCCGTTAAGCATACCGGTGAATACAATGCCATGAAGTGGTACGACGGCGTACCAGTAGGCGATGCCAAGCAGTCCCTTCGGTTTGAAGCGTGCTGTCTGTTGGACGTGGCAGATTGTGTCCTGAGGATTTTCCGCCTCTTCGCAATCGATGTTGAAGGAGAGCATGGCTTCGCCCGGCAGTTTCATCTCTGCTCGCAGGTCGAGGCTTTTGTCGGGTTCGATGCCGGTGACCCGCCAGAAGTCGATCGAATCGCCGTAGCGCACCTGGTCAGGATGGCGGCGGCCGCGGCGCAGGCCCGGCCCGCCGACGAGTCGATCGAGCAGGCCGCG
>JBMYUM010000216.1:0-7128 GCA_049605375.1 Phycisphaerae bacterium
TGTTACCATCGGTCGCGATGCTGTTGGTATCGTAGAAGATTTCGACGAGTCCCGTCGCATTGGGTTCACGGATCTCAGTGGCGAATTCGATTTCGATGATCGCGTCACCGAACACGTCGATGTCGGAATTCCCCGGGCTGGTAAACGAAAGCAGGGGCGGCTGTTCCGTGCGGGTCTGGGTCAATTCGATGGTCGGGCCAAGAATCGTCACGATGCGATCTTCGATGCCGTTGGCGACGGTTCCGGAGATGGAAAGGCCGGAGTCTGTGGCGGAGAGGCCAAGTTGGTAGTTGCCTTCCGCGAGTCCAGCGGTCGCAAACGACAGGCTGCCGACGTTGCCGGAGCCGACGCGCAACTGCGTACCGAATTCATCTGCCGTTCCGCTCGTGATGGATTCGCCGTCGCTGAGGTAGAAGACGCGCCACTGGACGACACCTTCCGGATCGCCGGCATCAAACGAGATCAGGACTTCGGCTCCGGGCGACGCTTGGGTTGGGTCGGCGGACGGAAGAATGAATCGTGGGTCGGGTGGTCCCTGCACTTGGACGATACCTTCGCTGGTGGCGACGGTTTCCGTTTCTTCGACGGTGACAATCACACCGACACGATAGAACCCGACGCCTACGACCGAGGGGTCGAAGTCAAAGGCTCGGTTGGTACCAGAGGGGAGATTCTCGGCGACAATCACTCGATCACCGATCGGGGACGCATCGGGTGACGCGTCGGCGACGGGTTCATAGAAGCCGCGAATGTCGGCGGTCGCCGTTTCGGGCTCAATAATTGCGTCGTACAGCACTGAAACCGGCGATTCGAGCAAAGAGATCTCGAAGTTGTTTCGGAAGCTGATGACACCCACACTTGTGGTTGTCGGTGCACCCACGTCGCCGTCGCCGCCATCACCTGATCCCGGATCGGTGGTGTCGGGACATCCGGTAAGAACAAGCAGGCACGAGGTCAACACGAAACACGTGCTCCACGCTGCTGATCGACCGAGCTTGTTCGCTTTGCGACTCAGCGTAGTTTCGCACTGTGAGTGGAGGTTGCCGTTGATCATGTTTAGAAAGCTCCGAGTTTCAGGCAGGTCTTCACGGTATGACGCCCGTCTCCGCATACACCGTCCCCGCATGCTTCTGTATTTCGTTTTCTGTTTCCCGGCGGCCCGTCGCTTGCCACCACGGTCTTATGCTTATGCCTTTATGTCTTTCCGCCTCCGATCGGCCATTCCAATAGCCATCTCGGTTGGCGGTCATCGGCCGCGCAAAACGCGGCCAGCGACAGCAATAGGCAGCGTCCGACAGTTATCGGACGATCGCGTGTGAGGGGTCGCCGGTCGATTCCCAGCCGGTACCGGCCGAAACGATGACGAGTTATACGGGTTTGGCAAGAGGCCTGTCAACAAATGCGAGCGCGAGACAAAATCGCCTTCATCGCACATATTCTCCAGGGTGCCAGACGCATCTCAAAGATGACCGGCATCGCGTCAAGACGTACGCTGCAGCGGTTTCGAAGCCGGACAGTTGCCGGTCCGGACAAATGAACCTGGATCGCATCGACAGGTTCCGCATGTTCAGAATCGTGACAGATGTTCGTGAACCTGTCCGGCCTGTCGCGTTCGATTGTTGCGGATCACGCCCTGTGGTCGAATGAAGGAGAGTAAGGTCTGGCCATTGGATCGACGTCGGTGAGTTTGAAGCCGCGTGTCCGGTCATTGATCTGAAAGAAGGGCTGTCTGTTCATGGCCATGAGACCCGACATTTCACATGCCGCCGGCGGATCAGGCAAAGCAGCGGATGCCGCGAAGGGCATAGCCTTGCCGGTGGATCCGACGGTGCCGATCCAACGGGGGCGCACGCTGGATCGGCAGATGCTCCGGCACCTGTCGTTGGAGGGGAAAGCCTGTCTTGTCGTCGGGCTCGGGCGTTTCGGTGGCGGCGTGGGGGTGACGAATTGGCTGGCCCGTCGGGGAGCCCATGTGACCGTCACCGACATGGCGGATGGCGCGTCGCTTGCGGCGTCGATCAAGGGCGTTGCGGAAGCGCGTCCACGGCTCCTGCTTGGCGGCCATGATGCAGTGAGGCCTGCCGACTACGATCTCGTCGTCTTCAACCCGGCGGTTCGAAAGCCACAGAGCAAGCTCTTTTCGGAAGTCGTTGAGGCGGGGGTACCCTGGACGACGGAGATCAACCTGTTCTGTGCATGCTGCCGTGTTCCGATCATTGGTGTGACCGGGACCTTTGGGAAGAGCACCACCTGTGCCATGCTGACGCATTTGCTCGTTGAGGCGGGCGGCTACGACGTACGCTTCGGTGGCAACATCGGAGTATCGTTGTTGTCGTGCCTGGAAGACGAGGCGTGGAATCAGGATTCGGATGGCGGTCGCCGCCTGGTCGTCCTGGAGATTTCAGAAGCGCAGCTCGACGATCTTCCTGATCTGCGATGGGGGCCGCCCACTGCCGTGATCACCAATGTGGTTCCGCATCATTTGGAACGGTACGGTGAGCCGGCATTCTACTTCGCCCGTAAGATGAAGATCATCCACGGTGGTACGACGCGGCGCGTCCTTGCCGGCCCGATGCACCCGGCGGCGGAAGCGATGTTCCAGTCAGCATGCGCGGGGTTGGATGTTCCGGTCATTCGTTTTCATCAGGAAGAAGAAGGGCCTTTGCCTGACTATGAACTGCCGGTTCCCGGGCGGCACAATCAAATCAATGCCGATGTTGCGATGCGTGTGGCGTCTCACTTCGGTGTCAGCGATGACGTTGGTCGGCGAACACTGGCGACGTTTCCAGGTCTGGCTCATCGTCTTGAATTTGTACGGGACATCGACGGCGTGACCTATATCAATGACTCCAAGTCGACTGCTCCGGATGCTACGGTTGCAGCGGTTCAGTCCTTTGCTCGTTCCATCGTGCTCATCGTTGGCGGTCAGTCCAATCGGTCAACGTGCGATCCGGCCGTCGTTAACGCGGTCAGGGAGAAATGCCGTACGGTTATCGCCATGGGTGAACATGGTCGATTGGTGGCATCCGCTTTGCATGCGTCGCAGCGCGACGGCACAACGATTGCGTCGACATTGGTCAGCAGCATCGAGGATGCATGCCACCGTGCCCGTGAGGCGGCAGAACCGGGCGACGTCGTCCTCTTCTCACCGGGTGGTGCGAGCTTTGATACACATCATAACTACCAGCAGCGCGGGGAGGCATTCTGCGGCATCGTCAACGCGTGGTGATTGGCAGGGCGGAATGGCGGTACGTACCGCGACGTTCTGCGATGATGTGAACGTCGCGGCTTGCTGTGGTTCGATGGCGGCTGTCACTTACCGGGGCGAAAGATCGCGATGCCTTGCGGTGCATGCAGACCGCTTGTGAGCATGTCTTCTTCGTTGGTTCCATCCAGATTCGCGCGGGTGATTCTTCGAAGCTGCGCGTCGGTCCAGTAGATCTTCTGGGCGATTGGATCGACGGCGATGCCGGCGAAGATTCGAAACGGGCTGGTGCCACCGGCGATGATTTCCTCACCGGTTCCGTCAAGGTTGGTCCGCTTGATGTGGCTGTCGGCCGAACCGGAGTAAGGTCGTGTGTCCGACCAGTAGAGCTTTCCATTCACGGCATCCACAGCAATGGAGACGGGTGATCCCAGACCGCTGGTGATCACGGGCGTGATGTTCTCTCCGTTGAGCGTGGCGCGTGAGATGGTGTTGTTGCCGATGTCAGACCAGTAGACATGGCCTTGGCTCAGGTCGAGGGCGACGGCCGTCGGAATGGACAGGCCTTTGGTGACCAGATCTTCAATCATGCTGCCGTCGAGGTTGCAGCGTTGAAGTTTGTCGGTGCCCGCGTCGACCCAGTAGAGCTTTCCTCCCTTGGTGTCGATGGCGATACCGCCGGGCAGTTTCATTCCTGTTGAGACGATCACGGTCGTTTCGGTTCCATCGAGCCTGGCTCGTGAGATGGACCGTGTGACGTAGTCTGTCCAGTAGACGTATTGATTGGTCGGATCGATGGCGATTCCGAATGGTCGATCGAGGTCAACGACGACGAGGTCTTCGACGTCGGTGCGCGAGGATGGTGTTTCCTCAGAAGGGATCTCAAAATTGGCTCTCTGCACTTTTTCGGTAAATGCATCGACCCAATAGATCTTTTCACCTTGTCCGTAACTGCTCTGCGTGAAGGACGCGAGCGCCATCGGCAACATCAGGCAGGCAAGCCTGGTTGAGGTGTACATACAGTGAATCCCGGTAGTCTCATCAAAGGCAAAGGAGGACATCCTCCGTTGCGACCGGGATTATATCGATCGAAACAGTGGCGTTCCATGATTCTCAGTTGATACTTGGACGTGCTTCGTTTTTTTCGTAAGTCGAATATTTATAGTAGTTTGTGATAATTTGGGTCTGGTTGTGGCGCGCTATTTTCGTACGTAAACCGGCGATTGTATGTCTCGGTATAGGGCGCCTGGGGTGAATGGGCGGGGGTTTGTTCGGTCGGATTTGTGAATTCGGGTCATCAGGTGAGGCAGAAATCCTGGATGTGTGCCTGATGGGCCGCCGCGACCGGGATCACATGGGTCGCGCGGTCGCCTTCGCCGGGTGTCCAGCAGATCAGTCGGTCGCGCAGGTCGTTCATGGCCACCACAACGTTGCGATTAGCTTCGGCGCGACGCAGGGTCTGGCCGCCGGCTTCGTAGTGCATCACAAACGAATCATCGAGGACCCGGGTTGAGAGTCGCGATGTCAGGTCCGCGATCATGAGATTGGAGACGCCGTCGGCATCGATCCACTGAACGGTCTCTACGGCACGATCGAATCCCTGGTGGATCAGTGTCGGCGCTTCGGCGTTGTCGTGTGACCAGTGGTAGACAAATCCGTTGCTCGTTCCGGCAAACATCCCGGCATCAGTCGGGGCAAAGGCGGTCATGGCGAAGGGCGACGTTGCCTGTTGAAGCTGCCACGTCTCTGTTGGTTCTGCTGGCGGCGTCGGATAGTTCTTGTCTTCATTCCATGAGACAATCGTGTTGCCGACGCTTGCGTAACCTTTGCCGTTACGAATCAAGGCTCCGCGAACGGCGTCCGCGTTCCGGGTCAGGTCTGGAAACAGACGCTGTGCCTGCTGAGGCTGGTCAATATTCCATCGGACGATACCCAGCTCCGAGTGCGTGGCGATGATGCTGTGTTCGCCTCGGGCGACCGCGTTGAATCCACCGCGCACATTCGGGGCATCATTCACCATGTAGAGCCGATCAACGTTGGTGCCGTTTGCGTTGACGACATAAACGCCACGTGAAGCCCCGACGAGGAATGCATCACCGGGTCCGCACATGCTGCCGCATAGCTGGATTGACCGGATCGGTCCGGGTGGGCCGTCGAGCGGCATCCGATGGGTTTCGGTGTTGGGTTGCGAAGTATCGTAAAACAGCAGTTCGCGGGACGTCGCCACAACGACGGTTGTCGGTTTGGACTGACGGGATGGCGTCGAGAGCAGCGCCTTGTAGAGCTGGCCGCGGTCCTGGGTCGGAAATGACTTGATGACATCCTGTACGCCCATTTCGGGTGATTGGCTTGCGAGCTGCTTGGCGCGATCGATCAAGCTGGAGAGGTGATCGAGGTGGCGACTCTGTGCGTCGCGCAAGGCGTCCCGCAGTTGCTGCTCGGCCTCATGCGCGCGTTGCTTCTGCGCGGCGCGTTCGCCGGCCTTTCGAACAGTGTCATAGCTGTCGCACGACAGTGTCACCTTGACGTTGTCGGCCAGTTCCAGACCGGCTGCGAAACAGGGACCTTGCAGGGCCTCTGTCACGAGATGGGCGACACGTTCCCGGGCGTCGCCATCGAGGAGTTGGGCCGCGTCTGCTTCGGCGCATGCGCGCTGGAACGCGTTGGTGACTTCCGTTTCCACGTAGCGTCTGACGTTGTCGGTGGTCGCGAGCGTATAGCTTCCCAGCACGCGTTCGCGGAACGAGGCAAGGTCTGTTCGTTCGGCGGGAATTGTCATGAGAACCCGGGCGCTGCATTCGAAGAGGAATGCATCACGGCTGGGGATTTCATCGGCGTCGATTTGAACTTCGAAGGGACTGGAACGAACAAACAGGACATCTTCGATGCCGTCCGCACGAATGATGTCTCCCGGGGGCGTCACGTCGAATTTGCCGTCGTTTTTCCGGGCCAATGCGCACCAGTTCGCGGGGGCATCATACGAACGTGTCAGCATGCCGAAGAGGGTTTCCGCGGGTACCATGGCCGCGAGCGACTGCTCTCGTTCGAGGAATTCATTCAGTTGTTCGAGTTTCGATGTCATAAGTCTGCATGCACGATCGGGTCTTCAGAATCTCTATAAGGAATTCGCCTTTCGGCGAGCGATATTTGTCGCCGACGCGACAATCCCGCATGGCGTGAGGTTCCATGCGGCAGGAGGATGCTGATCGGACCTATTTGCCGTCACGAGCGAACTTCTCGTATCGGACGAGATCGGATTGCCGGACCGACGGCGGTGTTCGCTCGATGATCGTCTCCACATCGGCCATCCGGATCGGGCGTGGATCGCCGCCGCCGATCGCCTCCATGAACGGAATTTGTGCCGACTGCTGGATGATATTCTTGATATCTGCACCGCTGTAGCCTTCGAGCTGATCGCAGAGTTTTCCGAAGTCAACATCGTCGTCCAGCGGGCGGTCGCCGAAGTGAATTTCGAGCAGTCGGATGCGTGCCGGCGGATCGGGCAGACCGACGTAAATGATCGAGTCGAGTCGTCCCGGACGCATCATGGCTTCGTCCAGCATCCAGGGTTTGTTGGTGGCGCCGACAAAGAGCAGGGCACGATCGGACTTGCGATCGAAGCCTTCCAGTTCCTGCAGAATCTGTGGGACCACGCGTGCCATAACCGTGCTCGACCCGCTTTGCCGCTTGGGGACGAGGGCTTCGCATTCATCCAGGAAGATGACCGATATGGTCTCCTGTTTGGCTGCCTCGAAGAGTTTCCGAATGTTCTGTTCGGCTTCGCCGACCCACTTGGAGAGCATCTGTGCCGGGCTGACCACGAAGAACGTCGCATCGATTTCATGCGCGATAGCCTTGGCGATCATGGTTTTTCCCGTTCCGGGCGGACCATACAGTAGAACACCACCACCCGTCTTGATCCC
>JBMYUM010000217.1:0-7101 GCA_049605375.1 Phycisphaerae bacterium
CGAAATGAGGTGACGCCCACGTCTGCCGCAAAAAGCCTTTATTTGCAGAAGAAAACCAATCGACCAGCCGTGCCGTAATCACGCAACCTCAATCCCATGACGGTCGCAGCAACGTCGCCAAGGCTGTTCGTCATCACCGAAACTGTCAGTCAACTGGCACTGACAAACGACATTCAAGCGAAGCAACGCATCTCTTTCTGATAACGCATGGCGTCACGACATTCACGCGTAACAAAAGTGTTCATGACGATTGTTCGACTAAACATAGAAGGCGTTCATACGTCCATGTTGTAGCTTTGAGAACGACGTGACAAAAAGTGTTGTCAAGGAAAAAAGTTTTGACAGCCGAAAGACATGTTGTACGATTTCGCCAAGAAAGGAGGTGATTCTTATGGCCAAGAAACGTAAGGTCGCCAAGAAGAAGACGAAGGTGGCAAAGAAGGCAGCCAAGAAGAAGGCTACCAAGAAGAAGGCAGCCAAGAAGAAGACTGCCAAGAAGAAGGTAGCTAAGAAGAAGACTGCCAAGAAGAAGACCACCAAGAAGAAGGCGGCTAAGAAGAAGACCGCCAAGAAGAAGGCCAAGAAAAAGGCCAAGAAAAAGAAGAAGTAGTCAGCAGACATAACCGACTATCAAGGTTTCTCAATTTCGTCGGTCGACTTTCGCCACGGCGGTCGAGCGGACATGAGGAACCTGGGATGTTTGTCTTGACTGTCATCCTTAGGGGATGGACCGGTGCTTGCCGATCCATCCCTTTTTCTTTTTGTACGACATTCACTCGTGTCCCAACCCGCGCCGAGCAGGCCCGCATTGAGAACTGGCCGCCTGTTTGCCGAAATGCCTCTCACTACGGCTTTGTCTCAGCGCACGCCTTGCACGCCGAACGCCCTTCTGCCTTTGCGCGCGCCAGCGAAGAATAACGAACGAGATTGTCACTCCGAATGCGCTTGGCATGGGTACATGACATTCGATGAACGACACTGGAGTGAACGCTGCCAACCCATCCATCATCATCAGAGGCGACGACACCCGGGGTGGCACTTCCGTCCGTTTCATGCTTGCCGCCCAATCGAACGACCGGGGAAGCCCCCTTCTCGAACGCCGGTTGACCAAGCCACGCCGGTCGCCCGGCTTGCTCCCACGCCTCAACGACACTTCCCCATGCAAGGGCACGTCCACTCGCAAAGGCATCGCGGATCAACGGCCTCCACCAGAAACATCGATGCGCCGGGAGGCCGTCTTCACGGGGTGCGGCGAGGATCATGTCGGCGAGCGCCGCTCGTTGCTCAAGTTCATCTTGAATTTGATCCCAAACCGACGTCGATGTGTCGTGCGTGAGAAACGCCCCGTGCATGCGAACCCAAGCCGGCAGCGTGCAGGTCGGCGGCTTCACATCCTCTGAATACGTTTCCGTGCCAAGACACTGGAACTCTTGCCAGTGAATCCGCTCTGCCCCAGCGTACTCATCATCACCAATCTTGGAGGGACAAACCGTCGATGATGGAAGCCCGGTCAACGCGGCCAGCGCCAGCAACCGTCCTGTGAAGACGAGCGTCGACACTTCATCACCATTCGACATCGCTTGGGACAAGGCCGCCTGTGATTCAAGGATCGCCCACGGCAAACCGCCCGCTTGCCTACGGTCGACCTCTTTGAAGTAGGCTCGTGCCAAACGGCGCTCCGATGGTACGCCGGGCGGCCATGTACGATCCTCTCGTCCTTCCCAACAGTGATACCTGTCCTTCATCGAAACAGCCTCTGGGCTTTCCGATTCAGCAAGTGACTGTCGCAGAAAAAATCGCCACTCAGCCTCACGGCTCGTGAAATAGTGTGACAAGGGCTTGGGCACGGTAACTGGAACCGGCACAACGATACACTCGATCAGCTGGCTTCGTTCGCGCCATCGATGCGACTCAGCGTCAGCCAAGTTTTCTGGACTCGAACCGCAAACAAGTCTGGGTAACGTCATGGCCAGGACCACGCTTGTGAGATTCTGGATATGCATCAGGTTCTCCCTGGAAATGAAAGCTCCTGATGACCCGTCCTGATGTTTGACCCGCGATCGTTGCTTCGATGCACTGCATCCCTTAAGGGGGCAACGGAACGTCGGTCCAGCGAACGCGGTATCTAACGTTGATGAAACTCAGGTTCAAAGGGTAACGGATCATCAGGGTACATGCGTGCTCGTATGGTGTACGAGCGTCCATCGAGTGCGGCGTGCGTTTGGCACACAAGCCGACTCGCCGAGATGACCCCGATGGTGCAGCCCGCTCGTTGTGCCTTACGAGCCGCGGAACCCCGATGTAGTGAAGGATTTTTTGCGCTACGCGCCGACGGTTGAAGTCCGTCGCCGATCAGACGTCTTCAGGTTCTGTGACGATCCCGAGGATGGCCAGACGTAGATAATCTTCCAGATTCTCGTCGCGCCCATAATCAAGCCATGTTATGCCGCTTCCGCGCGCCGACTGACCGGTCGTTGTCGGCAGTGTCTCGCCAAACAGACGATAGGCCGCCGCTGTGCTGTTGAATTGGCGATCCGGTGCTGACAGACGCTCTTTTCGCACGACGACTTCCATGCTCTCAAGCACACCCCCGTCACTTGTCTGGAACCGTACTTCGACACGACGGCGAATCGGGTTAATTGTCGATTCGATCAGGTCTTTTCGGGAATTCACATCATGGCGCCAGAATTCAATGAAGTTCTGCGAAAGGACAGGAAAGGACGTGAGAATACCCGCCGTGCGGTCAACGCGATCGATTCTGAAACGATTTCGGCGCAACGCCTCCTGTGCGGCTTCCCAGTACGAATCGTACCGATCGGCCCCGTCCGTCGACGAAAACTGCTCAATGGACGTCAACGGCCTGGAGTCGTTCGCGGCACAGCCTGCCATAGCCAGCACCGTAAGGAGGGAAGCCACGCCGAGGAACCTCCGGCTGCGTCTCGACAGGTCAACATCGCGATCCATTGTGCCGGTGGCCGGTATACGGGTGCAATGAGCGGTGTGCATGGGGGAAGGCTCCATCGTGAGCGCAAGCAAATTCTGTCACCGAAGATCCGAAGATAGGCAACGTACGTCCGTGCCTCTGCATGCTCCGATTTTTTGCTGTTGCGGTCAAGTGCCGGAGCCATGATACCGGACACCCTGGTTCCCAGAACGAACCATCAGGAAGGCGACGATGGCGGTCGCTCAAGAAAGGCTTGCAGAATGATCATAGCTGCCACGCTATCTCGTCTCTGCTTCTTCCGATCGCGACTCATGGATGATTGCGACAGGAGTTCATCCGCACCACGACTCGAAAGACGTTCGTCAATCAGCTCGACCCGACCGTCGTACAGTGCCTCAACGGCGCAAGCAAATGCGCGGGTCACTTTGGCCTGTTCGCCTTCCGTTCCATCCATGTGCAGCGGAAGCCCAATGACAATGACATCGGGACCGTATTCATCCACCTGACGCATCAAGGACGCTGCGTCTTTTTTGGGCGAACCCAACCCCGAAATCATGCTGAGCGGTGTTGCGACGCGTGTCTCGTCGTCTCCAACCGCGAGTCCTATGCGTTTTGCGCCATAGTCGACGGCCATCGCCAATGCCAAACGTGATTTCCCTTCTGATAGGAGGACAGGGACGACAACCCGGAAGAACGCTGGCTACAGGTAGTCGCTGCCGTACTGCTCATCCACGTTGTTCACCAGTTCTTTGATACTCTGCGTATCACGCTTGGTGCATATCAGGGTCGCGTCAGGGGAGTGAATGATGACGAGGTCATCGACACCGATGGTCGCAATGAGGTGATCCTCTTCCGTGACCACGATATTTCCGCGAGAGCCAAGATGCATGACTTTCTTGCCGACACCAACGTTGCCTTCAGCGTCCGCTTCAACGACAGATTCCAGCGCGGGCCAGGAACCAACATCAAGCCAATGGCAATCCATCTCAACCACCCGCACCTTGTCAGCCCGTTCCATCACGGCAAAGTCGATACTGATCTTCAACAAGGACGGATAGAGCTCTTCGAGAAGAGCCTTGCCCGACGCATCACGCCATGACTTCGCGATGCGCGTGACGGCCTCATGAGATGGCGGCAGGTGCTTCGCGAGTTGACCGAGAATCGTGGCGGCGCGCCATGCGAACATCCCACTGTTCCAGTAGTACTTGCCACTCGAAAGGTACTTCATCGCCGATGCAACACTGGGCTTTTCGGTGAACTTCTCCACTTCGAAAACCCCATCAGCTTGTTGTTCGCCGCGGCGGATATAGCCGTAGTTCGTGTCGGGGCGCGTCGGACGAATGCCCATCGTCACGAGGGCATCCTGTTCAGACTCGGCCGTTGAGAAGGCCTTGTCGACGGACTCCTTGAAGCGCTCGATTGGCGTAATGATGTGATCGGCAGTGAAGACCCCCACCACCGCTTCCGGATCACGTTCGGCAAGAATCGCGGCCGACAGTCCCACGGCATTGGCCGTATCACGTCCCGCTGGTTCACCAAAAAGATTCTCGGGCGGGAGTTCACCAAGCTCCTCCGCAACGTGCGGGATGTGCGCCTGGTTGGTAATGACGTTGATTTGCTCCGGAGGAAGCAACGCTGCCACGCGCTCGTACGACTGCCGCAACAGGCTACGGCCTTCGAATATTCTCAGAAGCTGCTTGGGACGTCGCTTTCGACTCAGAGGCCACAACCTGACCCCTGCACCACCTGCCATGATGACCGCATGCCGCATCGTACTACCCCGCTCGAAAAACAGGTTGAATTTGCTTACCGCTCACGAGACTTCATCATAATCGACGCGCGTTAGATCGCTATAGGCGAGAGCAAAGGACTTCTCCGGCCCGTCTCTAAAGTGCACACGGACATAGATTTGTCCGCCGGATCGCGACATGTGCATGATCCGACCAAGGCCGTGCCCGGGGTGCCGAACCAGTGTACCAACCTCCCACTGTTCAATGTCATCCGGCATGCCCTTCGCAAGACGACGGTCGACCTGGCTGGGACCTTGGGAACTCCGTGTCCAGTTGATTTGAGATTTGGGAAGTTCGTTCAGGAATGGGCTCCCCACGGTGCGCATCGCACTTCCCCTGACGAGGCGGTAACGGGCTCGCGATAGCGTCAGATGTCGACGTGACCGCGTCATACCGACAAAGAGCAAACGTCGTTCCTCTTCCATATCGACCTCGTCGTCGTCACCACGGCGTAACGGGATCAGCCCATCCTCAAGACCGACCACGAACACGCGATCAAATTCAAGGCCCTTCGCCGCGTGCATCGTCATGAGCGTGACCGTCTGGCGACCGTCGGCCAGACCATCGGTGTCGCTGACCAGTGCCGTCTGCTCGAGCCACGTTCGCAGCGCCAATCCTGACGAAACGTGATCCAGGTCTGGACGCTCTTTCCGAAATTGAGCGGCCGCGTTCACCAGTTCGTCGAGGTTGGCGGCTGGATCCTGATCCACGTCTTCCCGAGGCTGGTAGTACGCGCGTAGCCCGGCATGTGAAAGGACATGCTCACAGGCATCATCGACGGGCATTTCAAGAGCAGGCATGAGGGAGTCCATGATCAGTCCGAAATTACGAAGTGCGTTCGCTGCCCTTCCGAGCTCCTTCAAGACGCCCTCATCACGGATCAGCTCCAGGATCGGCCGCTCCTGATTGGCGGCCATTTTCAACAGTCGTTGCTGCGTCTTGTCACCGATTCCGCGCGTGGGCACATTAATGATACGAATCAATGAAAGCTCGTCCTGTGGATTGATCAACACGCGGAGATAAGCCAACGCATCCTTGATCTCACGACGACGATAGAACTCAACACCGCGTGCCACGCGGTACGGCACCCCCGACGTAAGGAGAGCCTCTTCGAGCATACGACTCATGGCATTTGTACGGTAGAAGATGGCGGCCTCACCCAACGGCGCACGAACCTCGGGTTCATCATCATGCAGGGAATCACCAAACGACTGATCCCGCCGCGGTGATTGTAATTCACGAAGATGTGACGCCAGCCATTGCGCCTCGTCGCGGGCATCGTCAAACTCCCGAACCTCGACCAACGGACCTTCATCGTTCTCCGTCCAGAGTGTCTTGTCCTTGCGGTCCTCGTTAGCCGAAATCAGCACATTCGCGGCAGCCAGGACATTGCCGGTCGAACGATAATTCTGTTCAAGTCGAATCACGGAGGCATCCGGGAAGTCTTCCTCGAATCGCAGGATGTTTCCGATGTCCGCGCCGCGCCAGGCGTAGATTGACTGATCCGGATCACCCGTTGCACACAAATTGCGTTCGTCCCCCGTCAGCAGGTATGCCAGCCGGTACTGAGCCACATTCGTGTCCTGGTACTCATCGACGAGAATGAAGCGGTAGCGCGAACGGAGCTTCGCAAGAACGTCCCCATCGTTTTCAAGCAGTCGACAGGGTTGAAGAAGCAGGTCATCAAAATCGAGCGCATTCATCTTGGCCATACGCTCGTCGTATGCCTCATAGATCCTGGCAATCGTACGATCACGCCAGTAATCAGCGTTCTCGGTGTACACTGCCGCTGTCTGGAGGCGGCTCTTTGCCATACTGATCACCGACTCCACCATCGCCGGATTCCAATTCGTGGTGGACAGGTCGCACGCCTCAATGGCATCACGCAACGCTTTCCGGCGATCCTCGGTATCGAAGATCGAAAACTCCGGTACAAGGCCGGCCTGATCCGCATATGTGCGTAAAAGGCGAACGCCAAGCGAATGAAAGGTGCAGATCGTCATGCCGCCGGCCACACCGAACGCCTCGATGCGATCCCGCATTTCCTGAACCGCTTTGTTGGTAAACGTAACGGCGAGAATCTCTCTCGGATCGGCCACGGTCAACGCCAGCATGGCGGCGCGACGTGTCACGACACGCGTCTTTCCGCTACCAGGTCCCGCGAGAATAAGCAACGGTCCCGACTGATGCTCGACAGCTTCGCGCTGCGGCTCATTAAGATCCGTCAAGAGTTTCCGTACCAGTGCATCCGTGCGCATATTCATGGTCGTTCCGATAGATCGAGGACCGATCGCCTTTCCACATTCCCTACGTCGAACGAGTACCGTTTCCAAAAAGGTTGTTCGAGAATCGGGTGCCATGCCCAAG
>JBMYUM010000218.1:0-7082 GCA_049605375.1 Phycisphaerae bacterium
ATGCGTGCAGGTTGCGATCAATTCGTATGCGCTCCCATCGACCATGAAGATCTGGCATCGGCCGTTGCGCGTGCGGCAGCGAAGCGATCGCTCATTGCGGGTACCAGCCGCTGCATTTGCGTGACGGGTTCCAGCGGTGGCGTGGGTACGACGGCTTTGTCGGCGAATCTGGCATTGGAAATTGGTGCTCTGACCGAACGTGATTGTGCGCTGGTGGATCTCGATTTCCAGTTTGGCGATCTCGCCATCAATTTCGACTGTGCGCCGCGCCACACGATCTACGACCTTGCGGCTGCGCAATCGGAGATTGACCAGTCGATCCTTCGCGATTCTCTTGCGGAGGTTGGCAGCAATGTCATGCTGCTTGCTCGTCCTGACACGATTCAGCAGCAGGAGCATCTTACACCCGAGTTGATTCGACAGACGCTTGAGGCACTCAACGGGTTCTTTGAGAACGTGGTGGTTGACGTGCCACGCAGTATCGATGAGCAGACGATGGCGGCGTTCCGAACGGCCGACAAGATCCTGGTTGTATGTCAGTTGCTGGTGCCGAGTATTCGCAACACCAAACGGCTGGTGGAAACGCTGACGTCATTAGAGATCTCTCCGGAACGGATTGAGATCGTCGTCAATCGTGCGGATAGTTCTGGTGTTCGTGTCAGTCAGAAAGACCTCGAAGATGCGATCAAAAAGCCGGCCTATGCAGTTGTTCCCAATGACTATGCCAACATTGCCCGAGCGATCGACTTCGGCCAGCCGTTGTCGGCGATTGATAAGAAGAGCCCCGTTCGTCGTGCGGTTTACGAGTTGGCGGCGCGATTGACCGGTAACGACGACAAGATTGACTCCGGCGCGAAACGTGGATTGCTGGGTCGGCTCATGTCGAAATAGACGTAAGCGTCCGTGCTGTATCGCACCTGCGTCAATCCTTCGGGTGCTCTCATGCCAGCATGGTACGGACGTAATCGAGGCCGGCCGATACGTTTTCCTTCCCACTCATTGCTCGACTGCATTCGATCAGCAGCGGGCCTTCGTAATTGAACACCCGAAGTTTGTTGACCAATCGCGGAATCTGGGCGTCGCCCTGTCCGAGGGCGGCCGGCTGCCCTTGAAAGTTTCCAGGTTGCGGACCGACGGCATCCTTCAGATGAACCGCGCCGATCACATTCTTCAGCGTGCGCAATGCTTTGATTGGATCGTCGGTTCCCATTGCAATGAAATTGGCTGGATCGAAGTTCACCTGCATTCCATGATCTACGGCGCTAACGAGTCGATGGATGGCCTGGCTGCTTTCCCTCCCTGTTTCCAGTAGCAACGCGATGTTTCGCCTGGCGGCTTCTTGGGCAAGTGGTGTCATGCGTTGACGCAGCGTATCAAAGTCTGGATGGCTTTCATCTTCCGGTGCCGTCCCGGCGTGCATGACAACGGTCGGAACGCCCATGGATTCTGCATGTTCAACGGCCTGTAGAACGTGCTCACTGCGTCGGCTTTGATCGCTGTCGGGCATGAGGCCGCCGGTGGCGCGAAGGCTTTCGCGCGAGGTGTAGTCTTCGCCTTCAAAGCCGACAAACAAGCCAGTCAATCGAATATCATGTTTTGCGGCGGTCTGTTTAATGCTCGCTGTGTCAGCGTTGGCCATGGCATGGGCGGAGAAAAATCCGATCTGTGCGATTCGGACATTCAACGTCGCGGCCTCGTTCAGTCCTGTGATGACATCGTCGCGCGACAACGACCAGCAGCATACCCCTAGCGCATCCTGACTCATGGTTTACTCCTCTGCTTGTGAGGTGTTTTCCTCGGCAATCGTCTGTGCCTGTCTTCGTCGCAGTTGACCGCAGGCGGCGTCGACATCCAATCCACGACTGCGTCGGAGGTGGCTGTTGACCCCGCGTGATTTCAAGACATCAAGAAAAGCCTCGGCATCTTCATCCGTTGGGCGGAGGTAGGGAAGTCCGGCAACCGGATTGTAGCTGAGCAAGTTGATGAACGCGCGCATACGCTTGGCGACGGAAGCCAATGCCTTGGCGTGTTCAGCGGAGTCGTTCAAACCACCGAGGAGGATGTATTCGAGTGTGACTTCTCGGCCGGTTTGATCGAAATAGTAGCGGCAGGCGTCGACAAGTTCATCAATGCTGACACGCTCTCCCCAGGGTATGATCTCGCGTCGCAGATCATCGGTCGGTGCATGGAGGGAGAGTGCAAGCGTGATCTGAAAGCGCAAGTCGGCCAGACGACGCATTTGCCCGGGAAGTCCGACGGTACTGACAGTGATCTTCCGGGCTGCGATACCGAGCCCCCAGCTACCGTTTATTGTGCGAACGGCCTTCACAGTATTGTTGAAGTTGGCCAGCGGTTCGCCAAGCCCCATGAACACGACATTACTGAGGCGTTCACCCTCACCACAGATTTGGGAAACGCGTACCGCCTGTTCGATGATCTCACTGGCATCGAGATTACGAACCAGTCCGCCGATGCCGGATGCACAGAACACGCAACCGGCGGGGCAGCCGACCTGCGTCGAGATGCAGGCGGTTCGCCGGGTGCCTTCGGGAATCAACACACATTCCGATGTCGTTTGATCGGGCCAGCGAAGTAGGAGCTTTCGGGTCCCATCGATCGAGTGTTGGTCATGAATCACAGTCGAACGAAAAATCGTGAAGTCATCTTCGAGTTTCGCGCGGAGTGCTTTGGGCAAATTGCTCATGTCGTCAAAGGAATTCACCTTATGTCGAAAGAGCCATTCGAGTACCTGGCCTGCACGATAGCGCGGCGCGCCGAGCAACGAGACCTTCTCGACGGCCGTATCGGGATCCCAGTCGAACAGGCTTGGTCGCGTTTCGGTATTCTGGGCCAGGGCCGGTGGCTGATGATCGAGCTTGTTGTTTTCGTTCTCCGCGTTCATTTCCTGATTATACGCGGACTTGGAATTGACCAACACCGTGGCGGCGTGGCTTTCGACCGGCCGGCGGGTGAGATTCTATTTCCCGATGCAGAAGTCAGAGAAGATGCGGCCGAGCAACGCCTCCGTCGTGACTTCACCTGAGATTTCGCCCAGTGCGTCCAGCGCTGATCGCAGTTCAAAAGCGAGCAGTTCGGCGCAGTCCAACACGCTGACTGCGTGTGCTGCCAGGTTGATACCACGATCCAGACTCTCCGTTGCCTCTCGCAGGGCTTCCAGCTGCCGTGACGTAAGGGCCAGACCTTCTTGCCGGATTGTCGTTCCCAGGGATGCCAGCTGTTGGGTCAGCATCTCTTTCAGGCGATCCAAACCCTGGCCAGTCACAACACTTACGGCTGTTTCCCACGTCGGTGGGTTGTCCGGGGTCGTGATGTCGGGTTCGGTAATCGGGTTGTTGGGTCGCAGGTCGCACTTGCTGTGGATTCGCATGAACGGCGTATGCGGTAGTGATTGTTGGAGCGCGTGGATGGAATCGGGAATGTCGTCTCCTGAAGGAACAACAATGCAGACAAGATCCGCCTGCCGAGCGGCTTCGAAGGCCCGTGCCTGACTTTCCTTGTGAATGCCGGCTTCCCTTTCGCTTGATGAAAGATCGATCAATTCGTGATCGATACCGGCGGCGTCGAGAATTTCGGCCTCGTGGCCACCGAGGTTGAGTGGGGCTCGAAGTATGTCGCGCGTGGTGCCGGCAACCGCGGCGCAGATGGCGCGTTCGCTTGCGGCGAGGGCGTTCATCAGCGAACTCTTCCCTGCATTGGTTGGTCCCAGCAACATGATCTGTGGGAGCCCTGTCGCCTGGTCACCGCGTGCGGAAGACTCGATCGCTTTCGTGAGTGTTGCACGGAGCGTCTCCAGGTGGTCAACGAGCTCGGCCGGTTGGATAAAATCGATCGGTTCTTCGGCGAAGTCGATGTCCGCCTCGATCAGTGCGACAAGTGCGCTGAGCTGGTCGGCCAGTGTTGCGACCTGGCGAGCAAACTCTCCTTCGAGCATGCGGCGGGCAGCCTTGAGTTCTGAGTCCGATCGTGCGTTGATGACCTGCGCTACGCCCTCTGCTTCCGATAGTGAGATACGTCCGTTGACGAAGGCACGGGCCGTGAATTCGCCCGGCAAGGCACGTCGCGCGCCAAGGCGAATCAGGTTATCGATCACCGATTCCAGGACCGGGAGCGAACCGGGCACCAGAATCTCGACCATGTCTTGTCTCGTGTAGCTCTTGGGAGAGCGGAACAGGTAGATCGTTGCGGGCACACCGGCATCGCCGTCATTCATGCCGATATCGCTCTGGAGACAGGAAAAGCCGGGCATCTTGTCCAGCTTAGAGGGGATTTCACCAGATGATCCGCTGTGAATTGTCTCAGAGGCTGGCATTGCCCGTTGGACGATGTCCCATGCCGTCGGGCCGGTCAGCCGAATCAGGCCAAGCGGCGATGAACCCGGAGCCGAGGAAATCGCAACAATCGTTTCGTCAAGTCGTTCGAGCAATGGCCAATCCCCGGTACACTCTAGGCTGATTGCACGCAGGCAATGCCGGTTTGGTGACACCTTGATGCATCCATCGTACGCCATCGGATGAAGCAATCCAACCATCGGCAGAAACCGGCCATGTTTTGAAAGGGCAGGCGGTGAGTGAGACCAAGAGAGTGTTCGAGACCCTGTCGTCCGGTGGTCACTTGCCACGTGATCTCGCCCGGTGGGTCTTTGACCGCATCATGGATGGCGAGTTGGATGAAACCGTGACGGGGGCGATTCTTGGTGCGCTCCTGATCAAGGGCGAGAGCGTTGACGAGCTGGCCGGAGCGGCGGAAGCCATGCGAAGTCGGGTGACGGCGGTCGCAGCGCCTGCGGATGCGATCGACACGTGCGGTACCGGTGGGGATGGTATCAGCACGTTCAATGTATCGACGACGGCCGCCATCATCGCCGCAGCTGCCGGCGCCACGGTTGCGAAACATGGGAATCGATCCACCACGCGCGCCAGCGGTAGCACGGATGTTCTCAGTGAGCTTGGCATTCCGGTAGACGCTGATGTTCCGGTGCTTGAGCGATGTCTTCGCGATGCACGCATCGCTTTTTTGAACGCGCAGCGATTGCATCCGGCGATGAAGTACGCCGCACCGGTTCGGAAGGCGATTCCCGTTCGCACACTCTTCAACCTTCTTGGTCCATTGACCAATCCCGCAGGTGTCAAACGCCAGGTGATCGGGGTCCCGCGGATCGAGTTGACGACGCTGCTGGCCGAAGTCTTACGCGAACTCGGGTCGACTCATGTCTGGGTTGTTCATGGAAGCGACGGTCTTTGTGACTTGACGATTTCCGCCGAGACAGCGGTCGTAGAGCTTCGAGATGGCGAGATTCATCGATTTACGATTCGACCCGAGGATGTCGGCTTGGAACGGGCGCCGCTGAAGTCGCTGCTTGTCGATTCACCGGTCATCAGTGCAGAGGTCGTGCAGGCGATTCTACGTGGCGTTCCCGGGCCGCAGCGAGAGCACGCCTTGCTGAATGCGGGGGCTGCTCTCGTCGTCGCGGGGCAGGCGGGGTCACTGTTGGAGAGCGTCCAGATGGCGGCAGAGGCGATCGACAGCCGGGCGGCCCTGGACACATTCCATCGTTGGCGAGCGGTTGCCCATGACGACGAATCCGGTTTGTCGTGATAAGATACCGGCAGCATGGGAAGGGCCTGCAGTGATCAGATATGAATGCGACAAATGCGGCGCGGTACTTGGCGCGAATGATCCTCAGCGATTCATCGTTAAGATGGAGGTCTTCGCTGCGGCCGAACATATCGAGTTGAGTCCCGAGAGTACGGTGAACGTCAGTGAAGAGCTCGATCAGGTTCTTGAACAACTTCGACACGCTGATCCAGACGAGGTTGAAGATCGGACCTATCGCAGTTTTCGATTCGATCTCTGTGATCGATGCCGCAGAGGTCTGCTGACCAAGCCGCTCGGGTCCTGATCGGTCGGGAAACCCTGGAGTACGATTACGTGGCAAGCCTTGCAGCGAATTCCGGTCATTCGTAGCTTATGGGTATGGACCGGCAGCGTGGCAACCGCCTGGCGTGGTAGGTTTTGTTGCCGATGGGATTGCGGGCAACCCTGTTTGATGGTCGCTGAAAAGCAAGTAGCGCGAGGGAAAGCGTTAGATGGCAGAGGAACTTTACGATATTGCGATTTGCGGTGCCGGACCGGCCGGAGCGACCGCGGGCATTCTTCTCGCGCAGCAGGAGCGGGAAGTCGCACTGATCGATGGGAGGAAGTTCCCGGTCGATGATCAGGTCAGTGTATGGCTTGGTGCCAAGTCAGAGCCGCTGCTCGAGACGTTGGGAATCCGCAACGATCCACTCTTCGAGCGTGCCTTTGCACAAGTCGTGTTCTACAGCGCTGACTTCACGAAGACGATCGAACCGGCATTCGAGGGGCCTGCAGGATTCCTGTTGAATCGCAGCGAGCTTGATAGCCTCCTGGTGAAGACCGCCAAGAAGGCCGGTGCCAAAATCCTGGACTCGTTCATGATTGACCAGCTTTCGCTTGAAGAGAAAAAAGCTGTGATCGTCGCTGCGGACGGCCGCAACGTCGAAAGCAAGCTCATGCTGCTGGCAACGGGACGGGAAAGTCCGCTGGTTCAACGTTGTGGTTTCCGTACCGGTCGCTCCACGCAGTCATTGTGGACAGCACAGGTGGATCACCTACGGGCGAAGGAGGACGGTGCCGGAACGAGAGTGATTGTTGTGCTCGGACTCAACAAACGCGGCAGCTTCGGCATGATCTGCAGCCACGGCAAGCAGCTTTCCCTGTCCGTGCATTGGATCGGCGAACCTCGTGACGCGACGCCTGGATTGATCAGTCTCTGCAAGCTCGCGCTCGAGCACGACATCATTGACGTCGATTTGGCGAAGCGTGCGGCCGGTGCGCCGGTGATCGGTAGTCCCGCTTCGGCCGCGCTCGAGTACGATTCGCATGTCGGCAAGCATAGTCTTCTGATCGGTGATGCCGGCGGGTTTGTTGCAGCTGCCAGCAACGAGGGCATTTATCCGGCCATGTGGTCGGCTCGTATTGCTGCGGATGTTGTTCATGCGGCCTTGGCCAGCCCCTATTCGCAAGATGAATTGATGGCCTAC
>JBMYUM010000219.1:0-7069 GCA_049605375.1 Phycisphaerae bacterium
CGACTACCTGTTGTTTGCCGGTCGGCTGTCGCCGGAGAAAGGGCCCTGTCGGGCGATTCGGGTGGCGAAGGGTTCCGGTCGTCGGTTGATTCTGGCCGGCATGATCGAGCCGCAATATCAGGACTACTTTGATCACGAGATCAAGCCGCATCTTGATGGCCGAGATATTGAGTATGCAGGACTTCTTTCGCAGGACGAGCTATCGCCGCTTTATCGCAAGGCGGCGGGTTTGCTGTTTCTGATCAACTGGTGTGAGCCGTTCGGCCTGGTTGCGGTCGAGGCGCAGGCGTCGGGAACACCCATCATTGCGACCCGATACGGAGCGTTGCCTGAGATCATTCGGCACGAAGAAACGGGTTTTGTTGTTGATTCGATGGAGGAAGCCATTGCCCGGGTCGGAGACTTGTCAGCGATCCAGCCGAAAGCCTGTCGACGAAATGCAGTAGAGCGGTTCACCACCGATGTGATGGGACGTGGTTATCTCAAAGCATACGAGGCTGCCATTGAAGGGGCCGCCGTGGGGCGGTCGGTGACAAGCGGTTGAGGACAGGTGCGGGTTTTGGACTTTAGTCCAGAAAGTCTTCATCTGTGAGGCCGACGTTGTAGTCTGCGTTCAGCAAGAGGTACTTGCCGAGTGGGTTTTCACGGCTGTCGTCGGCGTAGGCATAAACACCAACGGGCACAAACCACTCTTGATCGATGTAGATGTCAAGGACGCGGTCGGGGTAGGTGTCATCCCCATCTGCGTAGGGCAATCGACGTTCGAGTACGAAGCAGTCTCGCTCTTCGAATTCGACAAGCCCCTTGAAGCTTTCGATTCCCTTGTAGGTCAGGGCATACTGATCTGATTCCGCGGCCAGTTTGCAGAAGCGAATAATCAGCTCGAGCGAATTGCGGAACCCGAACCTGTCGATCGGTTTTCGCGAAGTGGCGAGGGCGGCCTCACCGTAGATGGGGCGTTCAACACCATTGGGAACGAGCAGGCCGAGCACGCCTTTCGGGAAGGCTTGTAACATCTCTTCGCCTTCATCGTTAACCCGATGGCCCTTGATGTAGTTGACACGCGATGCCCGTCCGGCGTTTTGCGTCCAGGTCATGTCGACACTGAAGGGGGATTCGCGAAACTTGATGTCAATGTGCTGCTCGGGCCCCCACGTACCGTCGATTTTCTCCTGCTTCACGAATCGACAACGATAGTCGTTGATGTTGTCGTCGTAGTGGGCCAGGCATGCCTCGAGAAAACCCAGCGGTTGTTCGGACGCGAGCTGCTGCTGCTCAAGCGCCGTTGCGGGTAGTTGCCAATCGGTCTGCGTGTTCTTCTTTTCCTGCGACACTTTGATTGGCTTCGTCGACGATTGTCTGCAGCTCACGGCCGGAATGGCGATTGATGCCGCCAGCAAGGAGATCGCAACAAATCGGATCCAGGTGTTGGAGGTGAAGCGTCGGGATTCTACGACAATCGATGGCTTGGCACGCCGTTCGGCTCCGTCTACATCTGCGTGGATTTCAATCGTGCGCGCGGAGCTGGTTGTTAGGGGGCTGGTTGTGTCGGTGTTTGCGGAAGACGCCGAAGGGATTGGAGGGGCTTCCTCGAGCCCGAGTTGGCCAATTTCAGCCTGGGCATTCTCATTTTGGCTGATCCCATCCTGGGGTAATGTCGTATTTGGCATTCGCTCGATCGCTTCCACTCAAATCATTTTCGCGCCGGCTTCCGCGGAGCCGCCGCCCGCATCTATTCGTTGCCAGATTCTCCGTTGGTCGGGACCGCCGGGTCAAGGCAAAACGTGCTGGCTTCCCCATATTCTAGGGCCAACCTGGTCAGCTGTCGCTGCAGGTCGCCACAAATTAAAGCACCGACGTAATATTTGGGCCCGGACCCGCTACCGCCGGATTGGCTCCAGCACTTCAGTCCCTGTTGGCTTTACGCAACACTGTCGTTGTCGTACGTCACCCACGCGGAGAAGGTTGCGAGAAAGTGGCGCGACAGGGCTGTGCCGTTGGTTTAGGGCTGTGTCGTTGGTTTGCTTCGCTTCATGAGCAACTGCGCTGACCGAGCAACTGCGCTGACCGAGCAACTGCGCTGACCGAGCAACTGCCTCGCCTCCGCCTGCGGGGCAGCCCCGTAGGGCATGACTGTCATATCCGAGGACATCCGTATCCTCCAACGAAGAAGCCTACCCTTCAGACGTATGAGTTTCCAGGGAATTTCAAATGCAAGGCTTTTTTTCTGCGGTTTGCGTGGGGCGGAGGCTGCGAATCTCAGGGGGTGCTGTCGGGGCGGGGGAGGTTGACGCGAAATTCGGTCCCCACACCCGGGGCGGATCTTACGGCGATCGTGCCGCCGAGGGCGGTCACGAGTCCATGCGTAATCGCCAGGCCGAGTCCGGCCGCGACACCCGGGCGGCCGGCTGCGTCGGTCTTGGTGGTGTAGAAGGGTTCAAAGACTCGTGCCAATTGGGCTTCATCGAGTCCGTGCCCGGTATCCTGAATGGTGATGCTCACATAATTGGCATCAGCGCGTGCGTTGACGGTCAATGTCCCGCCATTGGGCATGGCCTCGACGGCGTTGGCGAGGATGTGTTTGAGGATGGTTGTCAGCTGAACACGCGGGAAGGGGATGATCGGGAGGTTGGGGATGTCGAGATTGGTGGTGACACGTTCGCTGTCGGTGCGTTTTTCAATGTCGTCAATTGCGTGGTAAAGCGTTTCGGTCACGTCACTCAGGTCGTCGGCCTGTTGGTTTCCGCCGGAGAATGCGAGCAGTCCGTTGACCAGTGCTGTGGAGCGTTGCATGGACTGGCCGACCTGCTTCAGGACCCGTTTCATGATCACGGGGTTTTCGGAGTCCATGGCGAAATCGGCACTGGTAATGATCCCTCCGAGCAGGTTATTGAAATGATGCGCGACGGTTCCGGCCAGAGTTCCCAGGGCTGCCATCTTTCGGCTTTCGTCGAGTTCGCGCTGGATGGTGATACGGCGGGTGATGTCGCGGATGGCGGCTGACGCACCCACGCGTTCGCCGGAGTCGGCAACGACTGGGGCAAATGTGGCGATCAACTCTCTGCCCATGCCGTGATCATCGCGGTGGTCAAATTCGTAGGGGATGGCTTCACCGGTTGTGAACGCTCGGCCGATCAGTTCGGCTGCTTTCTGTCTATGGGGTTGTGGAAAGATTGATCCGATCGGTGTTCCCACCATGAGTTCCGCCGAGGCGCCGAACATTCTGGCGGCTCCCTGGTTCCAGATGGTGATGTTGAGTTCTGCGTCGGTTGAAACAACGGCGACACCGAGGTGTTCGCAGAGATGACGGTAGTAGGCGTCTTCGAACCGGTGTGGGTTTGTCTCTTCCGGCATATCGATCAGCTTTCCGAGCGATCCGTGTTTATTCTTCCGGCGGTCAGGCAGATGACGACATCTTTTCTTCGTCCTTCGCGCGTGATTTCGAAGTACTTACCACCGAGCAGGAACGCATGCTCGACATCATGATTGGGGCCGATCAGGAGAATGTCGCCGGGGCCCAGCAGTGTCGAGTTGGTGAGTTCTTCGAAGACCTGGCGATCAACCATGGGGACGGCCTGGATGCCATCTTGTGCCCGTTGCCAGGTGAGATCCCCGCTTTCATGTCGGATTTCGAATTCAACGCCTACGCGAATGCCGGCGGCAATTTCCGCTTCACTCCAACCCGTGAAGGTAAGCACTTTCTGGCCGCGATGGAACGTTCGGCCTTTCAGGCCACTGCGTGTATCGTGAACAAAGACGGTTTCGCTTCCTTGCACGTCGGCCAGCGCCAGGGACACGGGGATTGCCCCACCCGAGGCAAGCGACGTGCTGGAGATGGTTCCACCGACGGAGCGGGCGATGGCTTCTATGGCCGGCCAGGATGCTTGTCCTGCGACGCCTATCCTGATGCCATTGCGAGCGAGTCGGACCGAGGCATCGGCGTCGATCCTCATCTCGTCGACGTGGTTCCATACTTTGCGCGAGTGTTCCGCCTGATCCGACGGCAGTTCGATTCTGAGGATGTCAAAGGAAAACTGCTGGGGGCCTTGCAGCAAGCGTGGTTGGCGGCCTGTCTCGGACCGGTCAGGCTGTCCCCAGGGGCTGGTGCTCGTACTGCCTGCCATCATCTCCTGATTGGGGTCTTCACCGGATGTTTGCGGGTTGTCGGGTTGGCTATTCCTGATGGGTCTGTCGTGGACCGTCGTTGTCGGTCGAGTTTCCGCCCATGTCCCGTCGGATTGGCAGGCAGGCACCGCCATGACCAATGCAAACACTACGCACAAACGGGAGAAAAGCCGGTACCCTGCGCGGCGCACAGTGACGTTGAGGTTCGCATGACGCTCAGGATGGTTGGGCATCGAAGTCATCACCGTTTTGCTTATATGAAGCCGTCGGATTCCGGTCAAGCAACAATGCGCTTGGATCTGCCGTCAGGCGTTGCCAAGCAAGGAGGAACCGGTCATGGCCGGGGGCTTCTCGAGCCCCAGGAGTTCGAGGATTGTCGGTGCGATGTCTGCCAGTCGCCCGCCTGTCCGCAATTGACTTCCCTTTCGATCATTGTCGACCAGTATCAGCTCGACTGGGAAGGTGGTATGCGCGGTATGAGGCCCGCCGGTTTCCGGAGAGATCATCTGCTCAGCATTCCCATGGTCGGCGGTGACGATGAGCGCTCCGCCTTTGGCGAGGGTGGCATCGCACAGTTTGCCGACGCAGTCATCGACGACTTCGATGGCGCTGATGGTCGCCGGTAATGACCCGGTGTGGCCGACCATGTCTCCGTTCGCGTAATTGACAACGATCAAGTCGAAGCTTCCCTGTTCGATCCGTTCAAGCACCGCGTCGGTCACGCCATGAGCTGACATTTCCGGCTTCTGATCGTAGGTGGAGATATCGCGGGGCGACGGCACGATCTGTCGTTCTTCGCCGGGGAACGGTTCATCGCGGTAGTCATTGAAGAAGAATGTCACGTGGGGGTACTTTTCCGTTTCCGCGCATCGAAATTGCGTGCGTCCGCTTTCGGAGACATATTGCCCAAGTATCTGTTTCATGCGTGGAGGCTTGGGGAAGGCCACGTGGACAGGCAGTCCGGCCTCATAGGCTGTCATGGTGGTAAAGTGAACGTCGACTTTCTCAGGGCGTTCGAAACCGTGTCGTGTGCCCTCGTCATCGACAAAGGGAAAGGTGTCGTAGACGAATGCCTTGGTCAATTCCCGTGGCCGGTCTCCGCGGAAGTTGAACAAGATGACGGCGTCACCACTGTCGATGGATGCACGACCGCCGGGGAGTCCGGTCATGACGCTTGGTTGAATGAACTCATCGCCTGCCTGTTGTTGATTCGGTGGATTCTGGTAGGCATGTTCGATGGCAGCGTCGGCCGATTCAAATTCAGTTCCGATGCGTTCAGTCAGCAATCGATAGGCTGTTTCAACGCGTTCCCAGCGATTGTCTCGGTCCATGGCATAGAAGCGACCGATGACGCTCGCCACGGGATTGATGCCATGCTTCCTGCATGCCTCTTCCACGCGCGCCACGTATTTTCTGCCGGCGTTTGGCGCGGTATCACGACCGTCCGTGATGGCATGGACGAAGAGGCGGTTCCCGGGGAAGCCGGATCGCGTGGCGAATTCCAGGAGCGCTTCGAGGTGTTCGAGGTCGCTGTGGACCTGGCCGTCACTGCACAAGCCAAGGATGTGGACCTTTCCGCCTGAGGACCCTGCTGATTCAAATGCGGCCTTGAGTTCCTGATTGTCGAAGAATGAGCCGTCCTGGATCCGTCCGGTGATGCGCATCAATTCCTGTTCGACGATGCGGCCGGCGCCGATGTTTTGATGGCCCACTTCGCTATTACCCATGACGCCTGGAGGAAGTCCGACGTCGGTACCGCAGGTGATCACCTGGACGTGCGGGTATTCCGCCATGAGCCGATCGTCGACTGGCGCCTGGGCGAGGTGCACGGCGTTGTTTGCATTCGTCGATGGATCGGGATTGGCGCCCCAACCATCACGCACGATCAATACCACTGGTTTCTTGCCGTTACTGGTCATTCTTGGTTTTGCCTGGCTTTAGGAGATACGGCCTGCGTACTCGGACAGTTCTTCTTCGAAGTCTCTCATCTGGATGCCGAATGCCTGTTCAGCTTTGGTGTGATCGCATACGGAGTCTTCCTGGGCCATCATGACCTGTCCGCCGTCAAAACGGAACTTGGACATCCAGCCGAATCCGGGGATTGACTCTGGAATGGCGAGGGCGGCGCCGGCTGTTACGGCGAGCCCCTTGGCTACGGGGACTGGTAGCGAGATCATGGGTTTCATTTTGATGGCGCCGGGGATACGACGTCGGCAGATTTCGTAGAGCTCGCGCCAGGAGATTGCTTTGGGGCCTCCCATCGGCATGGTGACGCCAACGAGTTCCGGCATGAACAGTGATTCGACCATTCCATGAGCAACGTCTTTCACAGATACGGGTTGCAGCTTTGCGTCGCCTGTTCCGAAATAGGGAATAAAGGGGGGATTCATGGTTGCGACGAAAGCCTTCATGAGTTGGGTGAACTCGCCTTCGTGTCCGTGAATCAGGCTAGGACGGAAGATGGTCCAATCCAGGCCGCTGCGGCGGACGGATTCCTCTGCGCGGAATTTGGTGCGATGATATTCCGAGGGTGCGTCACTTCGGGCACCTAGTGCAGACATATGTGCATAACGGCGAATACCGGATTCGCGCACGGCATCCACCACCTGCTGTGTTCCCTTCACGTGGACGGATTCAAACGTTTTTCCTTGCAGTCGGCGATTCATGATGATGCCGACGAGATGAATGGCGGCGTCTGCTTTTCTAGCGGCTTGCGCGAGGGCGGCACGATCTGATAACCGGCCGATGACGGGTAGCAATCGATCGTGAATGGACGGACTGTGTTGGCGCAGCAACTTATCGGCGGAGGTGACAAGGCATACTGCGTTCATCCCTCGTCTGGTGACTTCTCGAACGACCTGTTTACCGACAAACCCGGTGGCGCCGGTGATGAAAACCGATTGAATCTCGTTGTTTGCCTGCATGATACTCGCTGGTTGTTTCG
>JBMYUM010000220.1:0-7037 GCA_049605375.1 Phycisphaerae bacterium
GACGATATCGACGCCGAACACTTCCTGCTGTTCAAGATAAATGCCCCAGCGCGGGCCGAGAAGTGCAACAACCATCATGACGAGTGCGGTCAGCAGAAGCCCCTTGCGCGCGAGCGCGCGAGCCGGGCTGTACCCCTTCAGCAGCAGCGGCGAAAGAGCCTGGGAAGAAAAGCGATACAAGCCGGAACGGTTGCGCCAGATTCCATAAAGGGTGAGCAATATAGCAACCGGCACCAGTGCGACGGTCCACCACAAATCCAGGTTGTCGAACGGAAGCTCACCGAGATCGGTCAACCCGATCAGCAGCCCGCCGGCAACGATCATTCCCATCGGCAGCATGACAAGCCAGATGAGAATCAGGTACTTGGGATAGAGCGTTTTTCGTTTCATGGCACCTGTCGAAAACGAGTATTGACCAGCAGCACTTCGAAGAGCACCAGGCTGAGTGCGACGATCATGGCAACGCGTGCGGCATAGATATTGTCGCGGTACGACCGTTCACCGGTTGATCGTTTCTCAAGGCTGTCGATTTCTTCGTAGATCGTGATCAGGGAGTCGGTGTCGGTGGCGCGGAAGTACTTTCCACCCGTGGTTTGCGCTATCTCTTTGAGTGCCCGTTCATCAACCTGCATGCCACGTCGACCAAAGAAGCCGCCCTGCCGTCGTTGGTCGCCGACTGCGCCGATCGTGTATATTTTCACGCCCAGCCGCGCGGCAACTTTGGCGGCCTCGATCGGGTCGGGGGCGCTGGCCACATCGCGAAACGGCGGCGGGTTGTCCTTACCGTCTGTCAGTAGAATCATAACGCGGCTTTTTGCGGCTTCGGCACCGGGCACGCCGGCCAACGCCTGTTCGCCAGCTCGACGAAGATTGTCAGATGCCAGAACAATGGCATCTCCGAGTCCCGTGTAGTCCGCCTCCTGATCTTCGCGTACCTGTCGGCCATTCACCCAACCGGGTATTTCGGTTTCCTTGAGAATTGAAGCCAGCGTCCCGTGATCAAGAGTGAGCGGGCATGGGTTCTCGGCGAACATTGCGAAAGTCGACATGCCGATGAGGTCGTTCTCACGCCCCGGCAGGCCTTCGCCTCCGAGAACAAAGTCTCTGAATACGCGCTTGACCGCATCGAGTCGACGCACCCATTGGCCGTCGATCAGGAAGTCATCCTGCGCCATGGAACCGGAGATATCCAGAACCATCTGTATTGCGATGCCTTCTCTGGTGTCACGATAGGCGCCCGCCGATTGAGGCCGAGCCAACGCCACGATGATGGCCACGATGGCGAGGCTTCGGATGAACGCGGGCAGCCATCGAAGACGTTGGACCCATGAGGTTCCCAGTTCGCGCAACAAGCTGCTCGAAGAGAATCGGACCGCAACGTTAGCCCGATTGCGCAGAAGGTTGATCCAAACCCAGGGGATCAGGAGTATCGCTGCGAGGCACACCCATCCGAATACCGGTCCCGGGGCAAACTGACGCGATAGTAGTTCGTTGACCATCAGTTCGAATCCCCTCCGGAGGGCAGTTCATTGATCGGCTGCTGAGAGGCGACCGCGGTGTCGAGAGATTCCGCGGGTTCCTCCTGGTGTCGCCATGTCTTGTCAACGAACGTCTCCGCAGCCCTGACGAGCGACTGGCTCTCTTCAGCAGAGCTTTCATGTCGAGCGTATTTGACGAGGTCACATGCGTCGTGAAAGGCGCGGAGTTCGGCGGTGATTTCCGGTCCGAATCGACGGTCAGCGATGATGGTCGCAAGGAACTCTTCCGTGGTCATTTCGCCCGCGAGGACGTCATAACGCCTTTCGATGTAACCGCGGACGATAAAGCTGACACGGTAGTGGAACTCTTTTACCTGCCCCTTTTCGATCAGTCGTTGCTCGACGAGTTCCTGCAACGCTGCGCGCGCCCATTCATGAGCCGGCATGATCGGTGCGGGGCGCGGCGGCCGTTCTGCCCACTGCTTGAATCGCTTGAAGATAGTCTTTCGGACGAGGATCAACAGCACGCCGAGCAGCGCGAGGGCGATCACCCACCAGTATCGCATGGACCATGGCTTGGGGAGTGAAATCGGATCGAGCGTCTGGATCTCGCCCCACTGCTCCTGCGAAATTTCGCTTCCCGCAACTTCGCGCACAAGCAAGGTTACCGGTTCGGTGGTCAGCTCGGTGATTTTGCCGTCGTCGTTTTCGGGCCGAACACCTGCCGTTATCTCCGGCAGCTCGTATTCACCGGGCAGGACAAAATCCAGCCGGTATTCTCGAACAAGTACGAGGCGTTGCGGTTCGTCCTTTACGTCGGTGCCGTCACCCGATACGTCATTCTGTTCGAGGATCGGATCTTCTCGCAGCAGTTCGGTCGGGATGATCTCAACATCGAGCTCCGCTTCTTCGAGCACGGTGTTGATTTCCGGGATCGAGCCTTGAAGGCCGGCGACCATGTCGAGCGTCATGCGAAGCGTCACCGGTTGATCGGCGGGCACGTCATCTCTGCTGAGCTGAACCAGGAAGCGGTTGCCACCCTCTTCCGCGTTGCGTTCCACTTTCCAGGCGCCGGCCTCACCGGTCGATTCATCACGCGTGCATCCTGCGGGAAGACCGATGCCCAGGCAGAGCGCAAGCAGCACGAGCCTCCTTGCCAGCAGGCGGCTCTCTGTTGCGTGACGCATCATGAAAAGTCGATCAACCCTGGTCGTCATGATTCAATGCCTGGACTCTCGTTTGCGAAAGTACTTGACGAGTTCATCGATGTAGGGGCGATCCGTACGAATATCGATGACGTCGGTGTCCATTTTTCGGAAGAGTGTTTCGCGTTCTTCCCGCAGCTTTCTGGTGTGATCCGCAAACCGCCGTCTCACCGATCGGCTGCCCGAGTCAACCATCACTGTTTCTCCGGTCTCCGGATCCTGAAGCTGAATCAGTCCGGCGTTGGGAAGTTCCCATTCACGAACGTCGCTGATACTGACAGGGATCAAGTCGTGTCGGCGTCGAGCAATGCGCAACGCAGGCTCGTAGTCGCAAGCCAGGAAGTCGCTGACCAGGAAGCAGACAGATTTGCGTACGGTGACACGATTCAGGAACCCGAGTGCTTCTGCAATATTGGTCCCCCTGCCTTTGGGCTGGTGATAGAGCAGCTCACGAATGATCCGCAGGACATGCTTCGTACCCTTCTTGGCCGGCACGTACTTTTCGACCTCATCACTGAAGAGGATCAAGCCAACCTTGTCGTTGCTGCGAATCGCCGAGAATGCCAGGACGGCACAGAGTTCAGCTGCGACATCAATCTTGAAATTCTCCGCCGTCCCAAAGAACCCCGATCGACTCGCATCGACGACCAGCATGACGGTGAGTTCGCGCTCCTCACGGAATTTTTTGACGTAGGGTTCTCCATAGCGAGCGGAGACATTCCAATCGATCGAGCGAATGTCGTCGCCGTATTGGTAGTGGCTGACTTCTTCGAACTCCATACCTCGTCCGCGGAAGGCGGAGTGGTACTGTCCCGCCAGCACGTCATTGACCATGCGGGAGGTCCGGATTTGGATCTGCCGTACTTTCTTGAGTAGTTCCTTGGGAATCATGCCGTCATCATTCCTGCGTTGTGAGCCAGGTCTGGCGGCGACAGTGCGTCCGCGCGGCGTTCGTATGCCGTGGCTGTCAAACTCGACCTGTGCCTGGATGCATCAGGGAACAGGTACGTGATCGAGAATGGCCTTCACCACATCTTCCGAGGTTTTTTCTTCTGCTTCCGCTTCATAGGTCACGATGACGCGGTGGCGCAAAATATCCATCGCGATGGTTTTGACATCCTGTGGCGTGACAAAGCCACGTCCTTCAAGAAACGCGCAGGCTTTGGCACCGATGGTCAACGCCAGGGTCGCTCGGGGCGATGCGCCATATTGAATCCATTCCGCGACGGGAATCTTGAATTCGGTTGGATATCGCGTGGCGTGAATGAGATCGACGACGTAGTCCTTAATCTTGTCGTCCATATAGATTTCGTCGACCACCTTCCGTGCTTCGATGATGTCCTTGGGTTCGAGCACGGCTTCGACATCGATCGACTGTGCGGTTCTGGCCATACGATCGAGGATCATCCGCTCTTCATCTTTGTTCGGGTAGCCCACAACGACCTTCAACATAAATCGGTCGACCTGTGCTTCCGGGAGCGGATAGGTTCCTTCCTGCTCGATCGGATTCTGAGTGGCAAGAACGAGAAACGGCTCATCGAGCTTGTAGGATTCCTTCCCGATCGTGACCTGTCGTTCCTGCATGGCTTCCAGCAGGGCCGACTGCACCTTGGCCGGGGCACGGTTGATTTCGTCGGCAAGGATCAGGTTGGAGAAGATCGGTCCCTTCTGCACTTCGAACGTTCCGTCCGACGCGCGGTAGATCATGGTACCGATGAGGTCAGCCGGCAGCAGGTCTGGGGTAAACTGAAGTCGCTGGAATCCGGTGCGGATACCTTTGGCGAGACAGGCAACGGCGGTCGTTTTCGCGAGCCCTGGAACCCCTTCAATGAGGAGGTGTCCATTGGACAGCAATCCGACCAGCATCCGATGCAGCAGTTCGTGCTGTCCGACGATGGTTCGGTGCATTTGCTCCAGCAGACGTCGCAACGGTTCGCTCTTGGCGGCTGCTTCCGCGCCAAGTTGTTTCACATCCAGCTCGGTGGCAGGCATCTGGTGCGGTACTCCTTTCGACAAAAGTCTTCAAATTTGCAACGCGGCAAGGTTTGTAGCAGTCCGAACAGGTAGACGCAAGCCGGGGGCCGACCCCGTCAAGATCGTCGATCGACTTTGTCGAAAAGTGTCCGCTCAATCGTCGACGGCGGGCAGAAAACCCGCGGAACGGCTTTGTGAAAGACGGCCGGGCATAATGTCATGATTCTGTAACAACGCAGCGCGGGATTTTGATGCCTGTTGATGGGGTAAAGGGTGCGGGGGCACTTGCGGAACGAGGCCTTGGCGGGTGGTGCGTTGGCGCGTCGTGCGAGCCGCTATGGCGGGTGGTGCTCTTACTCTGGATCGGAGCCGAGTGCCATGCGCAGTTCACTGAGCAGCTGGTCGACCTTGAATGGTTTGAAGAGAACGGCCGCCAGACCTTCACGGCGAGCGCGAACGATGGCGTGGTTCGGGTCGTATCCGAAGCCTGTGGTGAGAATGACGGGCGTTTCCGGATTGGCTTCTTTCGCAGCCGCGAACACCTCATAGCCGTTCTTGCCGGGCATTCGTATGTCACTCAGCACGAGATCGAAGGGCTTTCGCGCGAGGAGTTCGACGGCCTGGTAGCCATCGCTGACTGCGGCGACCTCACAACCGTAGGCGGTCAGTACGTCTCGAACGGTATCGCGGATGGTGTCTTCGTCATCTGCGATCAGGATACGCATGCCTTCCAGAACCGGATCGACGGCTTTCTTGCGGTTCGCCTCGATCCCGAAGATGCCGCGTTTCGGGGCCGTGACTTCCTTAACGGATTCGCGGATCCGAACTGCGTTCTCAGAGATTTTACGGAGGCGGTGCCTCAGGTCGTCGTGCCCGATGTAGTCTTCCACGAGGCCTTCGACGTCCGTCAGGATGTCATTGAGTGGCCCGGTGATTTCGGCCATCACGTCATTGCCGAGTTTACCGGTGGTGGTCTGCCGTTCCCAGACGAGCAGCTCGAGCACATGGAGACTGAGTGCGATGTATCGGGCGAAGATTTCGGCGAACTGTCGCGCATCTTCGTTGAAGGCTGCGGGCTCGGTGCTTTCAAAATTCGCGACGCCCACCACCTCATCATGGAGGTGCAGCGGAACGGTCAGCGAGCTACGCGCGTGCTCAACGCAGGGAAGATAGCGGTTGTCCTGTGCGGTATCATGACAGATGTAGCTTCGACCGCTTGATGCAACAAATCCGCAGATGCCGTTGCCTTCCGGTGAGGCCGCCAGGGTAATTTCGTGCTGCTTTTCCGGCACGCCCGACGACAGGACCAGGCGCAGATCCTTCGTTTCCTTGTCGAGGATGCGGATTTCAAAGTTGTCAAAGTTGAGAAGTTCTTTTGTGCAGCGGATGATTTTCTGTTCGAGGAGGGCGAGGCGGTCTTGGGCGTCGAGGCGAGAGATCTGATCTACATCGAGGCTTAGTAGTTCTCGCCCTGCCCTGTCAATCGCGTCGATCTTTCCTTGCAGGCGGCGCGACTGGGTGGTGTTCAGTACGACTGCGGCTACCTGCGTGACGCGTTCGTTGAGGTCGAGTACGGGCGTGGCTGATACTTCGAAGACCTCGTTGTCGGGCGTCGTAAAGCCAAAGCTGCGTCCGCGTACCTGCGACGCCCCGCCGGCCACTTCCGATATCGCCCATTTAAACGTCTCGGTACAACATTGGGAGACGCGATCGCGTACTTCCTGGTCATAGGACAACATCTTCGGGTTGGCCCATTCCATGACGCCGTCTTCGCCGACGATTGCAACCGCCTGCCCGACGCTTTCGATGATCGCTTCGGCCTGACGGGCTGCGCGGACATCTTTAAAGGGAAGGAAGTCTTGCGTGCGGCTGATGACAAAATCGAAGGATCGACGGCGAAGGGCTTCCAGTGCGTCCTCGAATGAGGAGACGCATTCAACGTGCGGCTTGATGCCGGAGGCGTCGACAGGGACTATCCACTCAGCGAGTTCGGCCCCTTCCGGCCCATCCCCCAGGACAAGAACGCTCAGCGACTTTACGCTCGTGTTCGCCATGACTCTCACAGTCGAAACGACTTCTCAGTCGAAGCAGGCTCTGGAATAGCGATCGCGCTTCGGATGCGCTACAACGGATTCAACCGAAAATGATCTGCGATCAGAACGGCGAAACCCAACACGAATCCTGATACCTATCGGCGACGACCCCTGAATTCATCCCGCCAAACTCCCCGATCGTCGACAATTCCGTATTGAACATCGACAAGGCCGTTTGGTTGGCGGAACGACCAGCACATCATAGGCACGGGATTTCTCCGAATCACGCGGCCCACTCAACTTCTTTTTGTGCCCCTCAACACGCGGCAAGATAACAAAACTCACAG
>JBMYUM010000221.1:0-7002 GCA_049605375.1 Phycisphaerae bacterium
GTTGCGTGTGCGCGATGGACTCCCAGCGTACGGGATGAAGCAACGCATGATTTTCAAACGTCTCCCCAGCCGACGTTTTTGTTCGCCAGCCGTTTAGTTCAACGATTTCCACACCGCTTACGGCTGCCATCCAGAGTGCGGCATTGAGTCGTGCCGTGGAATCTTCCAATTGCGCAGCCGAATTGGGATCAGTGAATTCAGAGGGGGCTGTGGGATTCCAATCGCAGAATGCGGTGGGGAGTCT
Source organism: Phycisphaerae bacterium (assembly GCA_049605375.1). GTDB lineage: Bacteria > Planctomycetota > Phycisphaerae > UBA1845 > UBA1845 > JADFOB01. Next base: position 245 of record JBMYUM010000221.1, read on the forward strand.
TTGCGGACCCTTGCTGACTGGATCTAGGTTGGATTTCGTTGCCTTCAATGCAACCCAAAGACAGTCCGCGAGAATCTGAGTCCATTGGCCCGGCACTCCATCGCTATCAACAAATTCCTTGGCGCAGAATGACTCGGCATCAGACGCCGAGATCACGAACGGAATGCCAAGGTGGGTCGCACGCGCAGCAAACGCGGAGGCAACGGCTGGATCGACGTCAGCTAGATGAGCAATGATCCCACCGATGCCTGCAGCTGCAAAAATCGTCATGCTTCCAAATTTGTCCGTGATCGGCGGCGCGTCCAACTCATCACGTACCGCGATGATCAGGCTCGGCTTGGACGTCGGGCGGAAGCTCTGTCGCATCCGGCGATCCTTGCGAATGCGGGACGGGAGCTTCTCCAGCCATGCCATGACCGCATCAGTACCGGCAGTGTCCTCAGCAGGGCTTTGCTCAAGAAGATGGTACGCCGTGTAGGCCATAGCCAGTGAGGCCCGCGCGTAAGGGCGATCGTACCATTCCAGCCAGATCTGCTCTGGTGTGCCGTCGAAGTCGACCAGGGGAGACAATGATTCGCGGCATGCTTCCAAGCGTTCGCGATCGAGAGCGCTCGCAGGTGACGTGAGGAACCAGACGACGGCGAGAGCAACAAGTAGCGACTGCGAGTGCGTGCTTCGATCGGCCTTTTTTACCACGGTTTCCACCACCTTCGTTTCTTCGTCTTGCCTTGTATACGATTGCGCATCACCGTTTCAGAAGGCAATTTGCTGCGCAGTTCGAGAAGACGCTCGCGGGAATAGAGTCCTGGGTGTTCGCGCGACAGTTCCTTCGTCCGATCGGTGAAAAACGCCGAGGGGGAGGGAAGATCGCTTTCGGGGTCATCGAAGAACTTCAGGGCCTCTTCCAGGCACTGTGCTGCTTCAAGACCCAAACGTCGGGCTTCCGGTTTGCTCGTGGTTTGTGCCGCTGAGGCCGTTAGAAGGCGGAATAGAGTCACCCATTCGGCAAGGTCTATCAGCGCAGAGGGCTCATCGCTGTCATTGACTCGTGCGGGTGATCCGTCTTTCGGGAGTCCGGTGCCGCGCGGCAGCCCGTACGTTCGATCTTCTATCGCGGCACAAGCCTGGCAAGTGATCGTGAGCCTGACGGCGTCGGGTTGATCACTCTTTGATTCAGAACCACGATCGTAATGGAGGGACGTGGCGTCGCCGGCTTCAAGAGGGCCTTTGCCACACTTGTTGCACGAAGACACCATCACGTGATAGTAAACTTCGGCGATGCTGTTGGCCTGATCTCGGTATTCCGGCATGTCCATTCCGGCCGTTGGCCCCGACGAATTCTTGCAAACCGAGTTTCGTCAGCGAACGTCGTCGGTAGCGACTGCAACGTGGTTGATTAGCCGTCGTTGCCGCCGCTCGCACCTTGCATGGTTTCGAGCCCGGCAATCACCATATCAAGTTGCTGGGTCATGACTTCTGCGTCGATCGCCCCTGATTCAATGGCTGGAATCATCTGATCGAAAACGGCGATGAATCCAGTGGCTTGTGCCTGGAGTTGCTGCAAAAGTGCGGTGTCAAGGAATTCCAGCGACCACTCGCCGTCAACTTGAACGAACTTGCACTGCCAGGCCATGGGCCCTTGGACCAGTGTTGCGGTTGCTTCGGTTGGGCTGACTTCCTGGAAATTCTGCATCACCTGCTGCTGTGCCATGCTCTTCTCAATGGCTTTGAATTTTTCAGCCAGTCCGGCGGCCTTGTCAGGAACTTTCTCTTCCAACGCGGCCAGGAGGGCATCCAATTTCTCTTGTGCGACAACGGACTGATCGAAGATCGGCTTGAAGAAGCTCTGTTGTGATTCCACGTGGTACAACAGGAGCTCTTCGTAGTCCTTGCTCATCGCGATCTCGTTGTATTCTTCGAGGAAAGCACGGACTTGCGCTTCGGTGCCACCGCCGCCGGTCGACTCGGAGGCAGACGTATCGGAAGGATCGCGAAACCCCTTCCACTCTGCGGTTGCCGAACGGCTGTAGGGAACGTCGTACCAGGTATTCCCAGCTGGAAGGAGGGCCATATTATCTGCCAGCTCGACGGGGATGCTCGGCGTATGAGGACGGTCTTTGCAGGCGGTGAGTAACGTCGCTGTGATGCCCAGCGCGACAACCAACCCGAATAGAGAAGAACGTGACGTTCGTACTGCAGATGCCGTTTTTGATTGATTCGCGTTCATGACGTCGCCACCCCCGAATTCACCCCGGTCCTGATTGTTGAGGGTCCCTGTTGTTGAAGGTCCCTGTTGTTGAAGGGCCCTGTTGTTGAAGGTCCCTGGTATTGACCAGCTTTTTTTCTCGTTTGCATTTTTCGGACATCGTCCGTCGCCGTGATATTCGACCGACGATTCCCTCTGCGAGACGACGAAATTACCGTCCGCAAGCATGAGGGTCAACAATGGTAGGGCAGGGGGCGAAGCGGGTCCATGCCGGTCATGCCGAGATGCCGGCTGACTGGTCATGTCGGCCCCCGGAAGAACCGGCAATTGAACGATGTTGGTGTCCGCCAGCCATTTCAGGCGAGCATTTGACCGTGAACGCCGTTTTTGACGTCCGATCTCAGTCCTTGGCTTCGACCGGCTCGATGATGGAACTCATGCTGCCTTCGCACTTGGCAATCCGCCAATCCCGGCCAAAGGCGTGAATCTGGTCTCGTTTGAGTTCGGCACGCTCCATCGTGGTTGTATCCACAATGACGCGGCCCGACTCATCGACCTCTGACGCGAGCATGAACGCGTACTCGGGCGTGTGGCCAAAGAGCTTGCGAAGCATGTCGATGACATACACGTACGTGTGATCATCGTCATCCAGAAGGATCACGTTGTATTGCGGTTGCTTCTTCCGTTTCGATTGTGTGACGGGTGACGGTGCGATGTCCGGCTTGGATTCGATGTGAAGCGTCATGCTCATTTTCGTCTTACCACTCCAAACGCTAAAGCTGTGGCATGCCGTGCGGCTTTGCCTCTATTCCAGGGATGATATGAACGTATCCGGGTTTTGTCCGGCACGTCCCCCGACGCCTGTCCGAGACCGGCTCCGCCGGATCGATCAGGCGTTTTTCTTGCTCAATGTATCTTGCGCAATCGTGCTAACGAACGAATCGACCGGGCAAAGCCCCATACCAGTGGAGGTTTACCAAGGTTGATCGCCTGTTCTTGTCTAAAAGGATACGTTGGGAAGCAGGGAAGGCAAGGGTGCCGAATCGAAGCCTGTGAGTTCAATCCTGGCAAAGGTGTTGAATCTGTTTCTGACCCGTTGAATGACCGGCCACGCAACGGTCTTCGTCGTTTGAACGTCAGGACGATCAGGGGACGACCGGAAGAGAGATCGACCCGTCGTCATCTTTGTTGCCGAGCGGGGTTGAGCCGCCGTTCGTCGTCGACGCAGGACCCGATAATGTGGCCGGTAGCACGGGCTGATCGTGGCCAACGCGCTCTAGCAGGCTGCCATGCAGGGTTAGTGCGGTGGCGGCTTCAATCTTGACGTTGGTCATCCGGCCAATGTCTTCCGGCGAACCGTTGAACACCACGATTTCATCACGCGTGGTTCGACCGATGAGTTGGTCACTGCGACGCCAGGTTACTTCTTCCCCCCGTGTCTGCTCGGCTTCCTGGGCCTTGAGGGCTGCCTTGCTGAATCCTTCGACCAGCACTTCGACATCACGACCCACCAGCGTGCGGTTGGCCTCCAGCGAAATGGCCTCCTGGACCTGGAGCAAATCTTGGTTGCGACGACGTTTCACATCATCAGGAATATCGTCGATGTCTCGCTTTTCGGCGACAGTGTTGGGTCGGGGCGAGTACTTGAAAACGAATGAGCGATGGAATCTGCATCGTTCCATCAAGGCCATCGTCTTCTGGTGATCTTCTTCGGTCTCGCCACAGAATCCGACGATGAAATCGCTCGCGATTGCAATATCGGGGACATACTCGCGGGCTTTGTCCATCAGTTCCACGTAGGACTCCGCCGTGTAGACCCGTCGCATACGTTTCAGAACGGGATTGCTGCCGCTCTGGGCGGGTATGTGCAGGTATTTGGCGATTTTGGGCTCATCCCGCATGACCTGGAAGATTTCTTCGTCCCAGTCGCCGGGATAGCTGGTAACGAAGCGAACGCGATCGATGCCATCCACTGCGGCGACCCTGGTGAGCAATTCCGCGAATCGAACGGGTCTGCCTTCTTCCTGGTTGACGTAGCTGTTAACAGTCTGGCCCAGCAGCGTGACTTCACGCGCGCCGCGGTCGGCCAGCATTTTGGCTTCGTCGACAATCTGCTGGGGTGGTCGGCTTCGCTCCGGCCCGCGGGTGAAGGGCACGACGCAGAACGTGCAGAACTTGTCGCACCCGCGTTGGACGCGGATATACGCCTGCAATTGCCTTTCCGATGGGTCCGGTTCACGCGACAGGTCGAGCGCTTCCACCGAATCAAATTCCAAGGCGCGCTGGACGGGGGTGCTTTTTCGGGAAAGTGACTGCGACAACGCGATTGCACGGTCTCGATTCGAAAGAACTTCCTCGATCAAAGCCGGTACTTTGTTGAGCTCGCCAGGCCCGCAGACCAGGTCGACGTGAGGCATTTTGGCGAAAATGCCGTCAGGATCGCGTTCGGCCATGCAGCCGATGACCCCGACCACCATATCGTCACGATCGCGTTTTGGCTTTTTGAGTGCTCCCAGACGGGAGAGGGCTTTCTGTTCGGCATGATCGCGGACGGAACAGGTGTTCAGAAGGACGACATCTGCGTTGAGCATATCACCGGTCGCGGTGTACCCAAGCCGGCGCAGCTGCCCCATGACGAGCTCACTATCGAGCACATTCATCTGGCAGCCCATGGTTTCCAGGTAGACGCTCTTCAAACCTCTGCTCCGCAATTGCCGTCATTGTGCCCGTGGAACGCCGATCTGGCGCGACCACAGCCCATTTCCGCCCATGCCTGCTGCTTTGGACCGAAGCCGCATTCGGCCGTTCTCACATTCGCAGCCTGCGTTCTCTGAACACGCTCTTAACGAAAATCGGGCTGACCCCTCAGCCAAATTCCGCGGTTTCATAGGGTTGTACGAGGATTGCGCAGACGACCAGGTCATCTGGCAGTTTTTTTACCTCGCTTTACATGTTCCGCGGCCGGAATCGAACCCGTTTCGCGTTTTCCATTATAGCGTGTTTGTGTTTTGAGGCACGTTGGCGACGGCGTTGAACGTGAATTCGTGCGGCGTCGCGCCTTGAAAAATGTACCGGTCTAGGTCAAAATGTTAGTTTGGGCTGGATTGGGGTAGGGCTTTTGGGGGAAGTCCCGCATCCGATGCGCAGAAAGTGCGCGATGCAGTCGCCGGAACAAGAATCGGTCGGGATCAAGAAGGCGGAGCAAATACATGCGTTCTCTTTTCATCAGCCTCGTGTTGGCGGGGGTCATTCACGCTGTTTCCCCAGCTGACGTACGGGGTGCTGTTGTGCGTCTTGTCCCGGTGCGGGCGGACGTTGGCCATACCATTGACGGTCAGGTCATCACGCTCGACAGCGTGCCGGCGAAAGTCCAGGTCGAAATCTTCCTCAGCGACTTCGATGGGCAGAGTGTTGCTGCTTACCAGATGACGCTCAGCTGTGACTCGCTCGAATCCGATGTGCAGGGGCGCGCGTTGGCGATTAACTCCGATTGCACCATCGGTGCCGGTCAGTTCGGTGTGGACTATTGCCTGGGCGTCGACGCCAGTCGTCCGACATTCCTGCTGGCAAACGCGGGGAGCGTTCTACCTGCCTGCCAGAACACCAACGTGTGCCCCTCGGGCGATCCAGGTGAATTCGCCTGCGGTGCCGTGGCCATCTTTGGTAATTCAGGCCCCGACAACGGTTCAGAGTATTACGGCACGGAATATGGGTTTGACATAACGGCTGATATGGCCGGCGAGATTTCGATCAGCATTGATACCGACCCGAATTTGACGTTCATCAAGGATCCCGTGTCGCGCGATATTCCTGTCACCGAGATCATCAATGCTGTGATTCGCTTGCCGGTCGGTGCCTGCTGCGGCGCCGGTGGTACCCTGGATTGTCAAGACGCGTTGACCCAGTCAGATTGTGTGCAGGGCGGTGGCGACTGGTTCGCCGGCATGACCTGTTCTGGGGTTGAAGGCGGGACGCCGGGCGTCGATTCCATTTGTCCCTCGTGTACCGGTGAACCGGGTGACACGACCTGTGACGACGGCAATGCCTGTACCGTGGATACCTGTGACGACGGTACATGCATCAACGAAGATACGACGCGTGACGGCTTTTGCTGCAATCCCAGCGACGGAAGTTTGACAACGATTGACGACGGCGATGCTTGTACCGATGACGTCTGTGACGCCGGTACGGGCGAAGTTTCTCATTTGCCGGCAGCGGTCGGTACGCCCTGTGATGACGGCAATGGCTGCACGGCCCTCGACGGCTGCAACGATGCGGGGGAATGTGTCGGTACAGACATCAACACCATCGGTTGTTCCGATCTGGGTGATTGCCCCGACAACGCCCAGTCATGCACGGACGACACCTGCGTATGCCAGGCTGAATCGAGACTTGAGCTGGTTGTCTTGCCGTCGACTCTCCCCAATGACAATTGTTTTGAATCGGGTGAGCCCGCCAGAATCTCGGCTGCGGCCTTTCGCTGGAAAGGATTCCCATGAAATACATCATCGCAGTCGTCCAACCGTCTCGGCTTGAGGCGGTCAAAGAAGCG
>JBMYUM010000222.1:0-6950 GCA_049605375.1 Phycisphaerae bacterium
TCAAGACCGGGGACCGGGCACATCACATCGCTGACAGCAATCACCGTGACCGGGAAGCCGGCCTGCGGATTCAGTCCGCTATCGCATGAGCTGTACTTGTGCAGCATGATGTTGTTACCCGAGCGGTAAACAACGTAGACGAAACCATCAGAACCGACCGTGATGCGCGGGATGAAACGACCGGAAGCGTCGACAGCGATTTTCGCCGTCCAGTTCTGTGCACTGTCTGAAGAACAAACCAGTGACGGAATCTCCGGGCCGGCAATCGGGATGTTCCCGTTGCAACCACCACCGCTGAAGTCACGCCAGGTCGAGTACACCTGGTCTTCATTCGACGATGAGAGGTTCCAGCGGTCGGCGGCAATATGTTCCTGGTCCGGGAAGCAGATCGGGCCGTTGGCCTCGTCACAGATCGTTGAGTTGGCGACGAAGTTGAACGTCTGACCGTTGTCCGTCGAGGTGGTAAAGCCGGTCGAGCACTGCGTGCGGTCGGCCGACGGGAAGCCAATGTAAGCAAAGTAGAACGTTCCGGTTGCACCGTAAGCCACCGACGGGTCGCCGTTGGCTGCGCCGCCAGGATTGCCAGGAGCCGTCCCGGTGATCGGGAAGGTCAAACCACCGTCATTCGACGTCGCGAAGTTTCGACCATTGCTGGCCACCACAACATGCTGAGCGTCGGTTGAAACGGCAACCTCGATCTCGCTCGAAACGTTAATGCGTTGAACGGGACCAACCGTAACACCGCCCGCGACGCCACCAGTGGCATTCGTTGCGCCCTGACCTGCGGCGGGTTCGACATATCCGGGGAGGACCGCTTCCGGTCGAAGTCGCTCTGAGCTGCTGAGTTCGGCGATCGTATCAGCGGTCTGCTGCGTATTGCCCGGTGTGGTGAATACCAGCGACTTACCCATCGCGGCGATTTCATACAAGTGGCTGCGAAGACCACCCGGATGCAATACGCCTTCCATTCGGACAAGAACGTCGTCATAGGCAACGGCGGTGGTGAAGCGCATGGAAAGTTCCGTACCTTCCGGGTCACCAGCGCGTGTCCCACGGCGTTCCATCGGAACGAAGTACCGACGCTGGAGTGCCGGCCAGCCACCGATCTCAACGAAGGTGCCCGGCTCCTTGTACTCGGCTTCGATTTCTTTCAGTCGTCGCACGGCGCCGGCATGATCCAACCGTTGCTCGGTGACGATCATGACGCGTGGAGCCGTTGACTCAGACGGTGTATTGAGTTGATTTTCAGGAAGACGGATGAGCTCCGTAGCGTTGGTATAACGCTGAGGAGCAACGTTCCAGGTTTCCTGAAAGCGGAATGAAATCTCTTGATTCACCTGTACCTGCTTGGGCAAGGTGGCGGTCACGGGCTTTCGATCCGCGGCCATCGAGGTTACGCCGACCAGGAAGACACACGTCATCAGGCAGGCAGTTACCGATTTACTTCGTATCATCGTTCTTTCCCTTGCATGAATTGGCGCTCATCACATCTGAGCCTTACGAGCGCCGTTTAAGCGTAAGACCGTCACCAACCCCAGCGATAAGTAAGAGTGACCTACCCGATCGGTACGCATTCGCCTTCAACACATTCTTCGTCATCCGGGTCGCAGCGTGCAATGTTCACGCAGCTTCCCTCTTCACACACATCGTCGGTGCAGGCATCGCCGTCGTCGCACTGTTCTGCGTCGACGCAACCTTGTCCGGTCGATGGTTCCGTTTCTTCGCCGTCCGCTGGCATACTCGTTTCGCCGGAACCATCATCTGCGGTTCCATCATCCGTGCCGCCATCGTCCGAGCTGCCGTCATCCGAGCTACCGTCGCCGGCCGATTCACCGTCATCGGTCATACTGTTGTCGTCCGAACTACCATCCTGCATTGACGAGTCATTACCGTTCTCGGTCATGTCCGGATCAGTTATGGCCACACAACCCATCGCCGAAACGAGGCCGACCATGATGGTCATAGCAATAACGGGCAGACGCTCTGCAGCGCTGCAAAACGGCCGCGAGGCCACGAGAGCTTCCGATAACTTCATAAAACACTCCCTTGTTTCATTCTGGCTTTCATATGTCATGCGAGGCCGACAACATGCGGTCGACGACAAGAAACCCGATTATGCATAGCGCTACCAAATCTGGCCAGCAAAGTCAATATGGGCAAGATGGATCGTTGCGCTAAATATGGCCAAGAGTGACAGCTGCAGTCATCGTGGCGTCGCCCTTATAACGCGAAGTATCGACTCTGCTTACGCCAGAAACTCAGAATATAGCCCAAGAGGCACCATGCGGCCCGTTCGGCGTCTATGCGTCTGCACGAAATTCGTTGTCACGGCGTGATGCTTCGTGGTATCTTCCGAATTCAATCGCTGCCTAGTTTATAGGATGTGCCGTGATGGGACTTACGCCTCGCGGGCGTTGATCGCCAGGTGTGAGGAAACAGGCGCTTTCGGGAGGAGGGGGGAGGCGATGCGGTCTGAGATCATGAAACCTTGCGTATATCCGGTATCGGCGGTGTTGATGCTGTCGGTGCTGTCGTTTGGAGCCATTGCACCGGCTGCTGAGGCCGGAAGCTGTGCGCCGGGGGCTGGAAGCTGCTGCATCGCGAACGGGTCGCCGGGGTGCGATGACGGCGGGACAGGCTGTTGCGAGGCTGTTTGCGCCTGCGATCCCTTCTGCTGCACCTTGGAATGGGATGAAATCTGTGCGGCGCAGGGCTCGCAAGGCGATGGCTGCGGCGCTCAGGTATTGTGTGATATCTGCGCAGACGCCGACGGGGACGGTGTCCTCGACCAGAACGACGTCTGTTGCAATACACCGGTCGGCGTGGTCGTGGATCAGGTCGGTCGGCCGGTTGGCGACTTCGATCTCGACTGTGACGTCGATACGCGTGACTATCGGTTCTTCAATCAAAACTTCACCGGGCAGCTGCTCGACAGTGCTCCGTGTGAAGAAGCCACGTGCAAGGTTGATCAGGACTGTGACGACGGGCTCTTTTGCAACGGTGTTGAGGACTGCGTCCAGGGGGCCTGTCTGCCGGGAAACGATCCCTGTGACCCATCAACAACATGCGACGAAGCCAAAGACATCTGTGAAACTGACAAAGGGCCGCTGGTCCTGACACTTGCGGCGGATTTCCTGACCGGCACCACGGGTGACGACATCTTCCTGTCACCGCTCGCAAACAGCGGTCAGTCTCTTTTGCCCACCCTCAACAACGGTGACTTTCTCGACGGACTGGGCGGATTCGACACGCTCTTCGTCGAGATGAGCGGCGGCGGAACAACCACACCAGGTGACTTATCCGGCATCGAGCAACTCAATATCGAAGTGCGCGACAGCAACGATGTGACACTGAGTGTGCAGAACGCGACGTCCATCACCGGGATCAGTAATGAAGATTCCCTTGGCGGCTTGTCGATTTCAAATCTGACCACGCTTCCGAGCCGGCTCATCTGGCGCGACGGTGCCAGCCCGTTCTATCTCTCGGTAAACGCGTCATTGCTCACCGGTGATGAAGACACCTGCGAAATCGAAGTTGACGGCATCGTCAATACAGAGGGGCAGGCGAATCTGACGATCACCCCTCTTCAGTTCGGAAATGGTCTGGAGCAGATGGATCTGATCAGCACCGGCGATCAGCCGAATGTGGTCAATGCGATTACAGACGGTATCGGTACAACCTGGCAGTCGCTGCATATCTCCGGCCCGGCTCCGTTTTCACTGGCAACCTCGCTCGAAAGTTCGGTGACGGAGGTTGATGCCGGTGCATCAAGTGGCGGCGTGAATGTGACGGTTGATTCCACTGGCGTTGATACGACTTGCATCGGCGGCGTCGGAGATGATCGGTTTGATTTCTCCGGAGCGGTTGGAGATTACGAAACCGGTGACACCGTTGTCGGTGGTTTGGGCACGGATACTCTGGTTCTTGCGGGTGGTGACGCCACTGTGTTCCTGCAGCAGACCAATGTGACGGGCGTCGAGTTCATCGAAATTGGAAGCACTTTTTCCGGTGTCATCGATGTGACACGCTTCGGACCTTCCACTTCGGACAGCGCGACGGGTTACATCGCCGGTTCACCACTCGGATTCAATACGATCATTGTGCCGACTAACGGCACAGTTGTGCTCAACAGCGATCCCGCCGGAAACGCCCAGATCCTCAGTGCCACGGCGAGCGGCAATGACCAGCTGACGTTGACCATGAATGCCGGATGGAGTGGCTTGGCGAACCTGTCGACGTGGGAACAGGTGGTTCTGGAAGCCGACTCCGTGCCCGTAACAGTCAGCGGGGCGTTCTCGTTGAATCAATCACCGGCGACGGAAACGCTGACGATTCTGGGACAGGAGTCGGTTGTCCTGGGCGGCCCGGTAACGGCCGACGTGATCGATGCGCAGGCGTTTCTTGGCGGGCTGACGGTCTCTTCAGTCGTGCCGGGACCTGTGGCGATCACGGGCGGGGCGGCGATCGATCTTCTGATTGGTTCACCGCTTGCGGATGCAATCAGCGGTGCCGGCTCCAATGACATTCTGGTGGGCGATGCCGGCAACGATTTCCTCACCGGCGGTTCGGGATCTGATCTGTTTGCCTTTGAGCCGACGGCAGCGTCAAACGGGGAAGATATCATCAGCGATTTTGCGGCGGACGATATTCTCGACCTGACCGGCTTCGTCAGTGCCAACGCGCCGACCGGAACGGTGGACAGCACCGACACCTCGGAACTGGCGATCGCGGACGGCGACTTGTGGATTGTCAATGACATCGGCGGCAAGCTTGCGACTCCGCAGGATGTTGCCGGGCTCTTCGGCATCGGAAGCCCCTTCGATCAGGGGGTACCGGGTATGCGGCTCGCCCTCTATATCCGCGAAACCGCCGCCTTTGGTGATGCCGCGATCTGGTTTATCGAAAATGATGTCCTGCTTGCCATTACGCCGGACGAGTGCGTCCGGGCAGTGATCCTGCCGGGATTCAACGACATCCTCGATGACGACAACATCCGCGATTGAGCGAATCCATCCTGACTTGCTCGCTATATTGCAGTACGCGTGAGCCCGCGCACCGACGCTCGATTTGAATCTCCAGAGCATGGGGTTACGATTCCGCATTCGTACATGCCCCTGCAGTCGGGCTCGGGAGGGAGCGCGACATCATGGGTGTGGGATCAGGGTCGTCCAATCGGGAGTCAAATCGTGTCTGAATCTGCCGCCGGTGCGAATGGGAATCAACCCAAAGGACTGGTGAACTCGGTACTCGGGTTCATCGAATATGCCGGGAACAAGCTGCCTGACCCGGCGGTTCTCTTCCTTATCCTTCTTGTGGCGACGTGGGTTATTTCCTGGCCGCTATCAAGCATGGAGTTCATGGAGACGGACCCAAAAACCGGTGAAGAGATCCGCATGGTGATTCCCAAAACAAAGGAACTGTTGGAGGTTAAGAACCAGTTAAGTGGTAAAGCTCTTGCTGATTTCATGGCCACAATGGTGAGCACTTTCACCGGCTTCCATCCGCTGGGTGTCGTTCTTGTGGCACTGCTCGGGGTTGGCGTTGCTGAGCATACTGGGTTCATCAACGCGGTACTGAAGTTCATGCTGTCGTTCACCCCTGGGGTGTTACTAACCCCTATGTTGATTTTGGTCGCTATTGTTAGCCATACAGCGGCCGATGCTGGATACGTCCTCGTCATACCTTTGGGTGGAGTCATATTTTATGCCGCAGGACGGCATCCGCTGGCGGGGATTGCTGCTGCATTTGCCGGCGTTTCGGGTGGCTTTTCGGCCAATTTTATCCCATCAGGCATTGATCCACTCCTTCAAGGGCTTACTCAAGAGGGTGTAGAGGTGCTTGATCCTACCCGTGAAGTGAATCCACTTTGCAATCTGATGTTTACTGGTCTCTCCAGTATTCTCATTGTGAGTGTTGGATGGTTCATCACCGATTTCATCGTTGAGAAGCGATTGGCAGGAACCGCGATTGACGGTGATCCAGAACAAATGCCCAAAATGGAAAAGTTGACTTCCGATGAGCGGCGTGGGATGTGGGCCGGGCTCGCAAGCATGTTGTTCGGGCTGGTACTACTTGGTTTCTTTGCTTATCCCGAGGGATCGGTTCTTCGTTTTGAGGGCTCTCTAACCAATAAGGAAGCTCCGATCATGAAAATGATCGTTCCTTTGATCTTCCTGATGTTCTTGGTGCCGGGTACCGTTCATGGGTATGTCGCTGGTACGATTTCGAGCCACCGGGACCTCATTAAGGGCATGAGCAATGCCATGAGTACGATGGGGTATTATTTGGTTATGGCATTCTTTGCCGCTTTGTTTATCGATGCGTTTAAGAAGTCAAATGTTGGGGTTTTGCTAGCACTGAAAGGTGCGAACTTCCTGCGTGATGCTGGCGTCGATAGTTGGATTACGATCGTCGGAATCATCGGACTTACGGCCGTCGTTAACCTATTCGTTGGATCTGCTTCTGCGAAATGGGGACTTTTGAGCCCGATCTTCGTTCCTATGTTGATGAAACTTGGAATCTCGCCGGAATTCACGCAAGCGGCCTATCGCGTTGGTGACTCATGCACGAACATCATTACGCCGCTGATGCCCTATTTCCCACTCGTCGTGGTTTTCGCACAACGCTATGTTAAGAAAACGGGGATTGGTACAATAACGGCGTTGATGCTACCGTACTCCGTTGTCTTCCTGATCACCTGGACCATCTTCCTCCTTATCTACTGGAACCTCGGCATTCCGCTCGGCGTGCAGTCAACCTATATCTATCCCGACCCGGTCCTGGACGCGGCCGCCGCGGGAGGGTAACGGCATCAGCAACTGGATGATCGTGGCCGGAATGATCGTGCCCAGAATGATCGTGGTCAGGTTGCATTGGTCACTCTATAACCCAGAGGAGTTTCGCATCTCAAAAGGAGATTCCTCTGGTGTTTCATCCAAAACCTGATCCGA
>JBMYUM010000223.1:0-6932 GCA_049605375.1 Phycisphaerae bacterium
TCAATGCCTGACGTCAAGCACGGTACCACGAAACCAGCATGATAAGACCGATTCCAGCAAATATTGTCGTCAACCACGTGCGTTTCCCGGCTGCACTCTCGTCGGGCGCATGAATGACAAGGGTACCGCCCACCGCCAGCAAGCACATGCCCGTGACCGCCAGCACCGTCGAGGCTCGTACCAATGCCATCAATGCCGGTACAACAGCGACAAGACTCAGCCCTAACACCAGCCCTGTCCGGCTGATACGCCGACCAATCTGCCCTGCACCGACAGCCGATGGCTGGCTCAGTACCATGCGTCCGCATTGAAGTGTGAAACCGCTGCAAACCATGAACACGGCGTAAGCGGAGACCAGCCACGAAGCGGATGCTCCTTTCGCGTCGTAGACATCGCCCCAGAAGACCGGAATCGCAGAAGCGAGATACCCCGTCGACGCCATCATCAAGCCAACTCCAACAGACGTCATCAACCGGGTCCAACCGCGAAACATCCGCGCACCGGCCATGCCCAATCCGACAAAGCAAAGGTGGCAGGCAAATCCTGGAAACTGCCAACCGGCATGCTCGACGCGAAACCGAAGCAGGACCATGAGCACGCCGACGATCGTCGCCATCGGAAGCATGAAACGTCCCAGCAACGCATCCGCACGGCGATCTCGTAGGACAGACGCCATGCCATCCAGTTCGATCGACGCCGGTGACGATACATACGGCATCACGGCAACGGCAAGAACCGCCACACACAGTGGACCAAGCGAGGAAGCGACCATCATTAACCACGGTGCCATCCCGCCCGACAAGAGATTTATCGCAACCAGCAATCCCACGCCGCATCCGAGTATCAACCCCGTCAACGGATCAATCCCGGCCTCATTCTGACGGACGGCAAGTCGATGAGCACAGGAGAAACATACGGCAGCAAGGAGACAGGGTAGCAACATTGCAAACCCCGCGAAGAAAGGAGACACCGCCCATATCGAAAGGTCTGACCAGACGAAGCCTTCCGCAAACCACCCCCACAGCCAGGCCGATGCAGCGACCGTCGCCGGTGCCAACGCCATCGCAATTCCCGTCAGAAGGGCAAGTGCCCCCAAGACCGTCCAATGCAAAACAAAGCCCGACTGCGGATGGCCCGGGATGCCATCACGCCTCCGTTCTGCTGTGGGGGCCATGTGGTCAGCCCCCCCGGCCCCTGTCGGCCACAACGACGGGAAGTAAGACTCGATGACGCGCAAGACACCATTGACGAGGAATCGAGGCGCACGAATGCCCATGGAAAAAAGGAACAACGCCGCTCCAGCGATTTGAAATCCGTACAACCGCACCGGGACCTCTGCGTCCGGAAGTACGGCAGCGTAACCCGTCACCAGCATGGCCATGGATATGCCAATGATCCCCGCCGTGACAACCGGCGCCCAGGAATCCAGCACCAAGGCGGTGTTGCCAACACCGACTTCACGCAGGCGTCCCACCAGCAACATCAACGTTCCTGTCGCCTTGATGCCTCGCTGGCGCGGAAAATCAGCACGCCCCGTCGCAACACCCACTCCACGATCGACCCGATCCAGGTCGGCACCATGGGAGCCACCGGTCTTCGCACCATGTGATCGGACCTGAGCGAAGGAATGCCCCTCTTCAACAAGCGCGGACGCCACCGGTTGATCGCCGCGCACCGCAGACGACGCTTGATCAGGTACGCCTGGCGACGACTCGTCCTGGACAGACGGGAAATGTTCAATCGGGTGTGGATCAGGCTGCTTCTGATTGGACGGCAGTTGACGACGCTGCTTGCGCTTTCGCCTGCGTTGACTCCGACTGGCCATGATGCCGGGCCTCCTGCCCAAGATCGCGTGAGTCCAAGAACGGCAAAAATTCACAGCTCGACAAAACACGATGCTGAACATCGCGAACATGTGGCCGACGCCGTCGCATCATCAGCCTTCCGACAGTTCCGTTTCCACCGGTAGCCGTCGCGAGCCATAGGGTCGAAGTGTAGCTCAGATTGTTCTAGGTATCCAGATAAACAGAGGTATCGGCGACGTCAAAGGAACGAACGCCTCCGCGATCAAGCTGAAGAACCAGTGCAGCTTGCGGATCCACATCAAGCATGGTCCCTGAGTACGTCTTCCCATCATGCAGCAGCGTAATCGGCCGCCCGATGTCACCGCATCGCAATCGCCACGCCTCAAGCATATGCTCGAATCGCGAATTCGTCATGGATGACAGCCAATCGTTCATCGATTCGACAATCGCCGCCATGACATGCTCACGTGAAATCGGCTGCGAACTCTCCAAGTCCAGAGACGTGGCCTTGGATTTCAATTCAGCCTCCCAATGCCCGCGCTGCTGGAGACAGTTGATGCCAATCCCGATCACATAGACCCGACGACCAGGCTCCAATTCACGCCCCTCGATCAGAATGCCACCAACCTTACGGCCATTGATCAGCAAATCATTGGGCCACTTGATCGACACCATCACACCCGTCGATGCCTGAATTCCCGCACACGCCGCCACCGACGCCAGCATGCACAACGCACCGCCCGATAACGACGCACGGCCATCATCGACACGCCCGCCGCCGGCATGAGATGGCTGCTCAATTCCCTCCAAGGCGATACTGAACAGCAGACCAGCGCCACGAGGCATCGACCAGGAACGCCCTAAACGCCCCCGTCCCCGCAGTTGATACTCCGATACCACCACCAATCCGTCACCGGCACCCTGACGCAACGCCTCCCAGGCCACATCGTTGGTGCTTTCACACTCCACCTGCCAATCGATCCGTTGACCGATACGGCTTCCCCCGAGCCTTTCACGCAGCCAATCTATGTCAAGTAAGCCTGCCATCGACAAGTTCCAACAACCAACGCACAGATGAGATTCACGGTTGCTTCCAGCATGAGCCGCGTGATAACATAGAACGCAGTGAAAATGAGTGTCAAGTTCACGATCAAGTGAGCGGTTCACAACAACGCGAAGTACACGACGCCCCAAAGTTCGTGACTAAGCAAGTTTCGTGACAACGCAGAATAGTGAAGTTCGGTATGGGCATGCAAGAAGACGCAGCATCGCAATCAATCGGAACCACGATCGACGTCAAGAGAGAGGCGTGTGTGAAGTCTCCAGTGGCGGCCGATTCTCCCGAACAATCCCATACGGGCAAAGCAAACTCCCCGTCCGGCTTGAGTGAACAGGAACTCGAAGCCCTCTTGCTTGAACACACACCGATGCTCCATCGATATGTGAAGTCACGTATCCCGAAGAAACTCACCGCGTCCATTGCCGCGGAAGATGTTCTTCAAGAAGTCTGGATCGCAGCCTTCAAGGGGCGCCACGGTTTTCGCGATCTCGGCGACCATTCATTCGAACGATGGATCATCACCATTGCCGGGCACAAGCTTGTCGACTTTCTCAAGGCGGCGTTCGCCCTCAAACGTTTCGGTGGTCGGGTAGATGCCGGCCAGGAACCGGCGAATCGCTCGTCGACCACCCTCATCCCGATGAACACCCTGCCCGACGCACATCGCTCCCCCAGTGGTGAGATATCTGTTAAAGAGTCCGTCGAGGCCATTCGTCGCGCATTAACCGGCTTGGCCGATGACCGTGCCCGCGCCATTCGACTCAGGCACATCGAAGGCCTGTCGATCTCGCAGATCGCAGCCGCCATGGGCAAGACCATCAATGCCGTCAGCAGTTTGCTTTTTCACGGTCGCCGCGATCTGAAACGTCGTATGGGTAAGGCAACCCAGTATTTCTCGGATGCCGACTCGAACGACAACGCTGACCCCTACAACCAGATCGGCCAGTAGCGACCAGCCCGACGCACGCGCCCCAGGCGCCGCCGTTGACGAACACCGTGATCAGCCTCGTATCGCACGCCCAACCACCGAAGCCCAACCACCGAAGCTCACGCACCGATAGTTCTGGCATCCGACTTGCCCATTCTGTATCCTGAAGAGGAAGAGGTTCGGCCCAGAGCGCGGACCGGTAGGCCGATGCCAAGCAGCATGACCGATTGACGTTGCATTGCAGAAAAGCATGGCACTGCAGAAGAGCACGGCATGCTAACCGTGCCGCATGCAAAATTCATGTTCAAGCTTATCACGTTGAGCAACCCATGGCAGATCCACACAGACCATCATCATCGAAAGGCGCAACGCCACCGCAGGCACCAACGCCAGACAAACCGGTGACGGGTCCCAGCGACACAGCCGATGTGTGGGAGCAGGAAAGACGATCCGACCCGCCGACGAATCCCGATTCATCTTCGTTGACCATCGATGCGATCCGCGCCGCAGCCGAACGCGCGCGTCACGAACTGGAAATGGAATCGCTGAATGAGACCGATCCGGATGTCTCATTCCTGCGCGACAACCTCACGGAATTTGAAGTCCTGCACTGCGTTCATCGCGGCGGACAAGGCGCCGTCTACCGTGCCATCGAACGAGCAACCGGACAACACGTGGCGTTGAAGATTCTTCTTGACGGCCCACTCGCGTCCCCCAAAGCCAAGCAACGCTTCGCACAGGAAATCGAGATGATCGGCCACATTGATCATCCCAACATTGTCAGCCTGAAACACCGGGGAACGGTACGCGGCAGACACTACCTCGTGATGGACTTCATCGAGGGGCATACGCTTCCGGACTTTGCGCTCCTCCACCGATTGAATCTGCGGCAACGACTGAACTTGATGATCAAAGTTTGCCATGCCGTGAGCTACGCGCATCAACAGGGCATCATTCACCGCGACCTCAAACCGGGAAACATCTTGGTCGACGCCGGTGGTGAACCGCACATTCTCGACTTCGGACTGGCGAAGATCATCGACGATGAACGCAACAGGAGCGACAGCATCACGCAGACCGGCCAGGTCGTCGGTACGCTCCCGTTCCTTCCCCCGGAACGTGTCGCCGGTTCGCCAGATGCCGTCGATGTTCGTGCAGACATCTATGCCCTGGGCGTACTGTTGTTTCATCTGATTTCCGGCTCCCACCCTTTCCCCATCAACGAAACAACGGACGTCATCCGTCGTCACATTATTTTCTCGGAGCCGCGAACGCTGCGGCAAACCGTGGCATCTGACGAGCTGCACGATATCCTCAACGTCAACGAAATCAGCGATGACCTCGAAGCCATTGTGGCGATGGCCTTGGAAAAAGACGTGCGGCTTCGTTACCAATCGGCCGACGCCCTCGCCCGCGAACTTCAGAGCTTCCTGCTCGGCGACGTCGTCCAGGCCAAGGCAGACCGACAATTCTATGTCCTGGCCAAGGCGCTGCGACGCTACAAGGGACACGCGGCCGTGGCCGTTCTCGCCCTGATCTTCCTCTTCGCTTCGTTGATTGGCGTCACGTTCGCCTGGCGCAGCGCGGAAGAGACGGCACGCATCGCGCAGGCCGGCATGCAGATGGGCTCCTACCTGAAACTGGGAATCAACAGTGAGAGGTCAGACAATCAGGCCTCTGCCATCGAACTGACGCAACAGGCGATAAAGATTGGAACACCGTTCGCAGGAGATACCGGAATCAAGTGCGCCTTGTTCGATGCACATTATCGACTTGCCGAAATCTATCTTCGTGAACGGGAGTACGAAGCGGCTTTACCGCATGTCACGCAAGCAGTCGCGATGATTCAACAATTGAACGAGATACCCGCTCGTGAAATCAAGTCAGCCGTTTTCCTTGAAAGCGAGAAGGAAGCCGCCGAATATGTTGAGTCAAAGCTTGCTCTATCGCTTCGCATGCGAGGGAAGCTATCTCTTCAAACAGAGAACTACGATGACGCTATCGCAGCTCTAAAGGAATCTGCGGCGCACTTTGGCCGACTCATGACGGCCGGGAATCAGGAACACGATTTCCAGCTCGCGTATGCGGCGGCACAAGGGCTCTTGGGCAGAGCCTATCGTGAAGCAAAACGACTCGACGAAGCGCTGACACACTACCAGGAAGACTATCGAATCAAGCGAGAGCGACTGACTGAGGATCCAACGAATGCGTCACGTGCCATCTCGCTGGCCGTTTGTCTCAACAAACTCTGTGTCTGGCACATGGATGGACGCACGCGACGAGACTACGATCTCGCCCTCGCATACATGGACGAAGCTTATGCCGTTCTAGAAAGGGCGGAGTCATCAGGCGCCGAGGGCGTTAATCAAATGACGCTCCGACGCCTCAAAGAGGCGCTGACCGCTAATCGCAGCGAGACGGAAAAAAGAATCGCAAAGCTAGTGAATGGCGAAGTGGATCCCGTCGTTCCTAATTCGGATCAATAGGCTCGTCCACCTCTACCGGCTCACCGTCTTCTTCCGATTCTTCAATCGGCTCAGATTCACCCGCCAACTGCAACGCGTACTCCAACTCCGTAGCCGATTGGTTGTATGGCGACTGCCCGATATACGGGTCCCCCTCCAAATCGTACGTCAACGACGGAACCCCAAGTGTCGGCGAAGTTGCCGTGCCCTGCATGAATGGCAGATCGTCAAAGTCCGCGGGGACGACCTGGTCGGCATCGTCATGATCAACTGTCCAGTAACCACTACTCGTCGAAACGGATGGTGAGAGTTTTGTCCATTGACGTTGCGAACCCGACGCCTCATCAAATGTCACCTTGTCCACATCCCAGTCGACGGTGTCACCACTCCGACTGACCGCCGACAGCTCAAACGTAACGGTCATGGTGACCGCACTCTTGGGATTTCCGGGGTCGGCATAAATCTTGTACGCCATACGCTTGTCACCAGGCAGCGATCCGCCACCATTGGCCGACAGCGCGGCGGTGACAACCGTTGCCAGTACGCCAACCGTCAAAACAACCCTTGAAGGCATGTGATTTCCCCTCATCGTCTTGAGTCTGCACTTTCCCCTCTGTGCGCAGCACGCCCCCAGTTACCCAGCTCCTCGACCGGAGGCCTGCATACAAGCGGAA
>JBMYUM010000224.1:0-6920 GCA_049605375.1 Phycisphaerae bacterium
GCGTCGAATAGCGCTTGTCACTGAGCACGAGCTGACGTGCTTCGTGATTCTGTACATTGACCACAAGCGGGCCCTGGAGGTTTCCAGTCAGCAGGTCGTTGACCTTGTTAACGATGATGAAAACCTGGCCGTCATCTGGGTTATGCAGCCCAATCGTCTGTAATTCCTCCACTTTCACAGGAACCTGGTAGTCGGCCACGAAGAGTCGTGGATCGCAGACCACGAATGCGAGATCCTCGGTTTCGACTGATTGGAGCCAGTAGAATCCGCTTCCTTCGCCGGTCTGTACCAAGGCGTACTGTTTTTGTTCGGGAAAACCGAGAATGCCTTCCCCAAAGCGAATCAGACGGTGCTCATCAACTTCGAGCTGTCCGAATCGCGACGTACTGATCATCATCGCGCTGTCTCCCATGTCACGCTTTTCCAGGACCGCCAGATTTCCGTGACCGACCAACGGCCACCGTTTTCAGAGAAATCCGGCGTCGTGGCGCATCCTTTCGTCCACGCCCCGATGACTGTAAGGAACTTCCCGTATGCCTTCGGGTAATCCCGTCGACCGTGTCCGGCAGCTTTGGCCGATCACGATCTCCTGATTTCGGGGCACTCAGGCTGCCCCGTTGTGTCGCCGACGCCGCGGCGACGAATTCACGTTACCGTGTCACTTCCGCCTGCTATCGCAGGAAGTTCAGGAGTGACAGGTTGAAAATCGTTGAGCTGGACTGATAGCTCGCTTGCAGCTGGTTGATCGAAGCCTGCAATTGCGTTGCCGCTTCCGCGAAGTCCAGATCCTGTAATTCCGAAAGAAAAATCTCCGTCGTCTGTGATGCGTCGATGGTCTGCTGGAGCTTCGATTGTGCTGCCTGCCCCCTCGCACCCACGATCCCGTGGATCCTGACGACTTCTGGAATAAAGTTGTCGATTCGTTCGCCGGCCAAAGCGATTCCCTGGGTGTCATCCGAGCGAAGCGCCTGCTCCAGTTCGACGAGTGCGCTGATGATGCCATCTGTTCGCGTGGGATTGACATCGTCGCCGATGATTTCGCTGCTACCGGCTTCGGCGGTCTGGAAAATGCCCAGGTTAACTGCGGCGAGTGACGTTCCGACGTTTCGAACCTCAAACTGACCGGTTCCACCCGTGGCATCCTGAAGCCGGATTCCGTTGCCGGTTTCAGCAAATGCCGCCGAGATGTTCACACCGGCGTCTTGGGCTGCGGTGTTGATCAGGTTGATCACGTCGCCGATGGTCTCAGCGGTTTCGACATTGACTTCGACGACGCTGCCATCACCGGCGATGATCTCGAAGTCAGCGCGATCGGAGGACGTTTCGAATCCGTTCCCGAAGTTGATCATGGAAAGCGGCGTGGCCGTGTCCATCGTACGTATGCCAAGATCGGACGCGGTGGTTCCACCGTTCTCACCAATGGAAAGCGAGTTTCCGGAGACGTGATTGAAGACGTCGATTCCGGTTGCATCTTCATTGATGGAAGCGACAACGCCGACCTGTGCATTGTTGATTATGTTGATGATGTCCTGGACGTTTTCTGCGGCGCTGAGATCGATGGTCGACTGTTGTCCACCGTTGTTGATAATGAAGCCGCTGGTCAGATCGATTCCGGCACCGCGAGCGAGATCGGTCACCGCTGTCTGCCGAGACAGTCGCGGCTGCAGTGCCAGCCCGTCGATGACTGCATCCGTCGGCACGGTGGTAAGGATGCCAAGATTTGACGCTACGATTCCGGCATTGGCATCACCGACGGTGATGGCGTTACTTCCCGGATCGATCTGAATTCCTGTTTCGGTCAGTTGTGCCGTGAAGGATGCACCTGCGTCGGTCGCTGCCTCATTGATGGCGGTGATGACGTCCCCGATGGAGTCGACTGAATCCAGGTTGACGCGAACGCCTCCTGCCCCGCCGATCTCATTGATCACGAGGATTCCTCCACGGATCGGTTCATTTCGGGTGCCTTCGATATCTTCGAGTCGGAGATCCGCTGTCAGTGCCGGTGTAAGATCGACGCTTGTCGCGATCCGTGAGGAAAGTGCGCCAAACAGGAGATTGCCGGGAATGTTGGTGATTGTTGCGAAGTCTTCCGACATTCTCGTGAGGAGATCACCGGTGTCGCCGACGTAGGAAACGCCGCCCAGTTCACGGACAAACGGCGGTGAGGTCGTATCGCGACCGGCGAATATGAACCGCCCGTCAAATTCTCTGTTGCCGACGACCAGCAGCTGATCAATGATCGACGTAATGAGTTCGGCTTCGGCTTCTCTCTCTGCGGCACTGGTCAGATTGCTCAGGTTCTGGCTGGCAATGTTGCTCGCTTCGATCAGAAGGGAGTTCACTTCCGAGATGGCCGTATCGGCTGCTGTCAGCATGCCATCTGCGTGTTGCAGGTTGGCGGTAAACTGCTGCTGTCGCCCCAGGGTCTGTGTCAGGTTCAGCACACGTGCAGCTGAGACCGGATCTTCGCTGGGCGTGAGGAAATCCCGACCGGCGGCGATTCTGGTCTCGATGCCGAAGAGGTTGCGTTGATTCGTCTGAAACGTCGAAATCATGTTCGACGT
The DNA here is from genome assembly GCA_049605375.1 of Phycisphaerae bacterium. Classification (GTDB taxonomy): domain Bacteria; phylum Planctomycetota; class Phycisphaerae; order UBA1845; family UBA1845; genus JADFOB01. Next base: position 2,565 of record JBMYUM010000224.1, read on the forward strand.
CTGCAGGTTATGGGTGACCCGGCTCACGTTGACTGGATTGATTGCCATGATCGTGCCTTTCTACCGAATCAGCGCCACAAGTTCGTTCACCAGTCCGTCGACGACGGACACGAATCGCGAAACTCCCTGGAAAGCACGTTCGTACTTCAGCATGGAGATCGTCTCTTCATCCAGATTCACACCGCTTATGTTCTCTCGTTGTGCCTCGAGTGAAGAGAGCACGGTGGAGGCGGCATCAAGATCATCGCGTGCGGCAGCAGAAGCCACGGCAACGGATCCGACCAGTGTGTTGTAGAACTCTCGAATGGTCGTGCCGTTGAGAGCATCGGTTTCGGTCGTTTCCAGTGCGGCGATCGTCGCGGCATTGGTTCCATCACCATCGAAGTTGGCCGTCGCTGCAGCCAGGTGCAGCGGTTGCTCGTTCAGGTGCTGCGCGATGGTGATGTCGCGTGCGTCTCTTCCTTCGAAGTAATTATTGATACCCAGCGAAGCCAGCAGGAAGGATGTGTCTTCACGTGCGACCTCACCGTCATGACCAAAGGTAAACGTCACACCATCGTCTGCGGTGAGTGTCAGTCGATTCCCGGGGCTGATGGATGCGGTTACGCCTTCGACCTCGGCGTTGATATTGTCAACCAATGACTGGAGCGTCGTTTCGCTTCCCGGGGTGTCGAAATCAACATTGATTCGATGCGAGACCGGCGTATCGGAGATGTCGTCCGTTACCGTGATGAAGAAGCTTCCGGTTTCGGGACGATGCTGGAGTCCAACAGCGGGGTCATTCAGTGGAAGATCCGTTGCCCCCAGGTCGAACGCTGCGGTGACATTGTTAAAGCCGATGAGTCCTTGCCCGTTGGCGTGGATACGGTTTACATCACGAATGATCGAGCTTGCCAGTTCATCGACGACTTGCACCTGCCCGTAGCCGTAGGCATCGCGCGAGACGATCAGGCCGTGCAGTTGGCCACCGCGAATGTCGATACGTCCGTTGGTATCGGCGAATTCGATGCTTGTTCTGACGAACTCACCATCGACCTCTTCGACGGTTGTCAGTCCTCTGACAAAATCGCCCTGGATGAGTGCTTCGCTTCCGATGTAGACATTGATGGAGCCGTCATCCTGTTCACGGACCGTGGTGTCAACGATTTCCGCCAGGTCGCGGAGCAGACCGTCGCGTTGATCCCGCAACCCGGTCGCCTGACCGAAATTGCCGGCTTCCGCGGTGACGATTTCGCCGTTGAGTTGACCGATTTTGTTGGCCAGTTCATCTGCGACGATCACGATGTCTTCGATCTGGGAATTAAGATCGAAGCCGAGGTTTGCGAATTCCTGACGCAGTTGCTGCAGCGATCCGGCAAGTTGCTGACCACTGGAGATCGCAAGGTCTCGCGTGGCTGAATCTTCCGGTCGGTTCTGAAGTTGATCGAAGCTACTGAAGAAGTTTCGAAGATGCGTCTCGACACCTGTGCCGTTGACGTCATCAAGGAACGACTCGATTCGTGCCAAGGACGTCTGTTGAGAGAACCCGGATTCATGCGCACCGATCGCGTCGCGCAGTCGCGATTCCAGCGCGTCGTCGATATTGCGTTGGATACCGGTCAGTGCCACGCCGGCTCCGGGTTGAAGCTGCCCCGAACGCAATGGCGAATTCAACGGATCGAGCTGCGGGCTGAGCCGGGTGTAGTCCGTGCTGCCGGCGGAACTGATGTTGTTTCCGACGGTCTGGAGTGCGCTCTGATAGCTCAGCAGTGCGCTTCGACCAATATGCAATGATGAGTTGAACAGGCCCATAGTCGGTTATCCCGTCGTGTCGAACAGTGGGTTATCGTTGTGGTAATCCGTTCGACCGTCTTTGCTGTAGACGTCTCGTCGTTCCATCGGTCTTGCCGCCGCCCACACGCGTTGCAGGTGGTTCACCAGTTCCTTTGCGATGATGCCGGCAAGTCGGTTGCTTCGCGCGACTTCGGTGACGGCTCTTCGGAGTCCGTCCGCAGCGGCCTTGACCATCACACTCTGCGGTTCCACGAGCCTTGAAACCAACTGTGACACGGTCATGACTCTCCCGGTACGAGGCGGCATCTGCAGTTCTTCCCCCAGCTTGTCCATCAACTGGCGCCGCGCTCCTTCGGCTTCGTTGATTCGACGGAGAAGATTTTGTTCCTGGTCTTTGACTTCGTGGAGCGCATCCATTTCTGCGCTGCGCATCGCCTTTATCTTTGATTCGATCGTGACGGCGAGTTCGTTGTGCAGCTGCTGCATACGCGACAGAATTTCGCAGAGATTGGCCACCACCTTTTCGTTGCAGTTCACGAGTTCATGAGTCATCGCGCACCTCCGTACGTGTTCGCACTACCGGCCATTTTCAACTGCTGGGACACGATCACCTGCTGTTGTTCCAATCGCTGATAGAGCGCGTCCGCCAGTCCCTGCTGGCGTCCCCCCATCTCACGGGCGTACTGATCGTGAAGCTGGGCTGAGAAGACTTCTTCCCCTCTTCCCCCATGGCCGTATTCCCCTTTGAGTTTGCTCTCTCGCATCATTTTCATCAGGGTTCCATAGAATACGGTTCCGACCACTTCGCCCGCTGCTTCACGCAGCTGATTCAGATCTTTCTGAACGGCAGGGTCGTTTGACGCTCCATGCTCTCGACCGCCTTCGCCACCTGTGACTTTCCTGCCGCCAGGCAAAGAATTCACAGGCACGCTGTCACTTGGTATCGAAGATTCGGGTCGAATCCCATCAGCCAGCTTTGTGAAAAACCTCTTCTGTTCGAAGGCGATGGGGCCTGTACCGGTTTCAAAGCGTATGGCGCTCATTTTCAGGCCCCTTCATAGATCATGCGGGCGTGGAGTTTTCCCGCCCGGTGAATCTGCTCGAGTATTGAAACACGATCCTCGAAACTGACCTTCAGTCGATTCAGCGCTTCCAGAAGATCGCGGACATTAGCCTGACGCTCATCCTTGCGATCGAGTGCCACGAAGTCATGTTGTTCGAAGGCCGGCAGAGGCGGTTCGGTTCCGTCGGGCAGTGGATTGGCGACGGTGACAGTTAGTCCTTTTTGAGAGACAACAACGTCCGACATGCGGGTGTCGCCAGTCACTACGATGGTCCCTTTGGCCTGATTGATCGTGACACGTGCTTCGTTGGATTCCATGAGAATCGGAGTGCGTTCGACATCTCGGATCCAGCTCGCCGGATCACTCCGTTGATGTTCGGGCAGCATGACGAGCACACTCTTGCTATCGATTGCGAGTGCCACACGTTCGACATCCGCCGAGATAGAGAGTTCCTTGTCAACAGCCTGCGCAATGGCAGCGGCCATGGACCAACCAGCATGTGCTTCGTCGAGTACGAGTGTGAAATACGTTTCGTAGGGTTTCACCCATGGATGACTGATGCCGGTAGCGCGAATCGTGGTGCCACGAACAACGACCGGTTGGAATATATCCTGTTCGATTCGGGCTCCGCCGCGAATAACCCCTGCGGTCTCGACTTCCCCATTGAATCGAACCTGGCCGGAAGCGAACCCGAAGAGCTCGCTTACACTTGGATCTCGGAAAATGAGTGGGGTCGGGAGCAAGCGACCGCCGCGAAGGCTCTTGGCAGCGGCGATCGACGTCACATACGCATCGAGTCGATCCCCTTCCCGTGCCCCGTGTTCCGGTATGATGACCTCGATCATGACGAGACCGGTGTTCTTGGAAGCTGCCATGTCTTCCAGGTTGTCGACATTCATACCGAAGTTTTTCTGAACTTGTGCGAGCATCTGCAGCGTGGGCTGGAACTTCGAGCCATCCCCACTCCCTTCGAGACCGGTGACTAGACCGTATCCAATCAGCCGATTGGTGCCTTCCCCCTGGAGTCTGGTGACGTCACCGACACGCGCGGTCGGCACTTGTGCGTATGCGTTGCTCGTCATCGCAACCATAGCGAGCAGTGCCAGCCAGCAACGTACGCGGCGCGCGTTCCTGCCGATCGAGTGTGTGCTTTCAGATTGATGAATGGTTCGCATTACCATGATCCTCATATCGGGTTCACGAAGTCGATGAGCCATGTCAGCAGACCTCGCCTTGTGGTGCGGTGCATCGTGCCTTCGTTATTGGAGCGAATGGTAAGATCTCCAATCTGTGTACTCAGGATCGTGTTGTCCGGCGTGATATCGTCTTTGCGGCATATGCCGGTGATCGTGATCACGCTCTTTTCCTCATCAAACCTGAGCTCACTTCTGGCCTGGATGACGAGATTACCATTGGGCTTGATATCGATGACCTCTGCCGTCACGCGCGTGGTCAGTCGATCCTCTCGTTCAAGATCACCACGTCCATTCAGCTGATTCTGAAAGCGATAGTCGATTGT
>JBMYUM010000225.1:0-6867 GCA_049605375.1 Phycisphaerae bacterium
GAATGACGCCGTCACCATTCTCAAGATATTTCGTTGATACGCCGTCGAGGCGAAAAGCCGCAAAACGCTTGCCAGTGGATGGGGCGATCGCATCGATCCGCCAGCCGGCAAATCCGTTCGACGATGCCGATGCTGTGTTTTGATCTGCCAATCGAGAGGCAGGCGCATCGCGCAGTGATAGCTCCAGGTGCTGAAGAGAATAAGGTGCGGGAATACGGTGAAGCTCGCCGGCGTGTCCCAGGCCGACCGACGGATTCACGCCGAACGTAAGCGTACCGTCCAGTCCAACCAATCGAGGGTAAGAGGCGCCGCTGGAAGAATCCGGCAACGAGAGGTCTTCCCACGTCACATGCTGTACGGACAGCATGAGCGTCGAAAGGCCATCGTCTGATTCCAATCCATCGCCAGGCGTTAGCGGCGATCGGCTCCACAACTGCATGACACCGGATTCATTCGCATCAGCAGGGCGAACGATCGCAGCCATGCCGCGGTCGTCTGCCTCATGCGACGATAATCCTTCCTGGAACGGAACGAACGCATCAGCATGAGCTGAGGTTCCGGCGAGACCAATAGCAACCAGGAACATCACCAGCACAGGCGCGCAAAGGACAGACCCGCAGCCTGCGGTTGTGCAAAACGTATGTTGTGACCAATGTTGAAGACCCGAAGTTCTGTCGTACCGCGCAGCTCTCAAGAGACTTCTCATGTCGCTTCCCCCTCCAATTGTCGCCCCGCGATCAGTCCATTCGATCGAACAGAACCGCGGCGAATGATGGCGTCCGTCGCTCGCATGTATGCGGTCCGCTAACCCCGTCGAAGGTGATCGTGGTTTCCATTGTATGCCCACGGCCTCGCGAATCGCACGACACTTCTTCTCTTTATTTCAGTGGCGATGGGATGGCAGGGTGCAGGCGAGAAACCGTGCCTGACGTGGATCGAACGTCCGCAGCAATCCACTTTGGGAATGTTTGCAGCGGCGGCACGGCAACAAACGAACGAATCGGAAACCAAGGTCCGATAGATGAGGCCCTCCATCATTCCTCATCACGTGTCCGCTGTTATCGCTGTATCGAAAATTCGAGAATCAGTCGATTGCACCCAGTTACCCCTCGTAGGATAGTTGCCTTGGGGTGCGTTTTCAACGCTGCAAATGCCGTTCATGCGGATTGCGCGTCGTGAGCGGTGGAAATATCGCTCGTTGTCAGGGGGGCGTCGGAGAACGCCGGCGGCCGAACGAGCGATACAGGCGTCGTACGGGCCACGGGGGAGGGGTGTACCCATGCGTGCAGCCCCGCAGCTTGTCTTGTTTTTGTTAGGTTTCGAGGTTCACATTGGGGTTTGCATGCCTGGCATCCGAACCCCGTCAGTCTGTGAGTTCCTGATGTTGTCCATCAACGTCGTTTTCAGGATTGATAACCTGGGTCGACGTCCGGGATCGCACATGATGAATATGGCGGTAAACAGGGGGGAATCGATGGCTGAATTCCGTAACTTCGGCAACAGCCGAAAGTTGGCGAAAATGCGGATTCTCGGTGGGACATAGAACGGAAAAGTCTTGACGCTACAGGGTCCTATGGTTACTATCGGCCTCAATCCGGATGGTTCTGCGCATGGTGAAACATGGATGCGTCGTCGTGGAATCCGGGTTTCGAAAGCAGGTAACAAACAGGTCATTTCAAACCTGTTACGCGGTCTGCAGGCCGTCGAAAGCCTTGCTTTTCGAGGAGGAAAGAGAGCGGAATAACAGTTCATCGTGGGAAGAAACCCGCGAAGCGTCATAGGTTTTGGGCCTGCATCCTTCGTCGCGTTCTTGGCGAACGGGTCCAAGCCAAACAGGTTGCATGACGTCCGGCTTGAACCGGCATCATGGGGCCGAATGGCCTCGCGACATGAGCTGCAGCTGCCAGGGGAGATTGGCATGAGCTGTCAGCTTTGAATTGTTTCTGGGTTCGCCCGATGCATGAGATTTGTCATGCGGTGGGCGTCAGAAGGAATTGGGGCGAAAACACGTTGCGATGGGCTGACCCCGTCTAGTTTTGGGTCAATCAGGTCTCGACGAGGGAAAGAGGAAGAAAGCTTGCTGCGATTTGTCTCGCATGTTGATCATGCTCGGACGTCTTTTGCGTTCGCTCCTATCATGGGTAGTAGCAAGTTTTGGGAACGCAAGTTTTGGGAACCTCGTCGTCGTCGCTTTACATTGGGAGTTGCTTTGATCGTGGGAAACCTCTTCATGGTTTCTTCTGGTCTGCTGCGTCGCTGTAGCAGTCGTCTGGCTGACGCGTGGTTTGAAACTGCGCTCGTCGCTGCGATTGGTGTGCGCGCACTGGTCGGTTGCCTGGTACAGGCGTGTACCGGTCAGGCCGGATGTTGTTCCTGCGGTTGTTGTGTTTCCTGTTGTGCGGTTGCACCGGTGACCTGTCGTACAAATTTGAAGAAGAGAGAGTTGGCTGCGGTTTTCGGACGGCAGCCATTTTGTTTGTGAATAGCGGGATGCGGTCCGGCCTGAACACCCTTTGGCCGGTAGCCGCGTAAAGACCTTTTTGGAGTGGGAAGTTGGTTTGAAGCTAGCTACGCATTCCGGAACTGGGGGTTGTTTCCTGGATGGAGGTAAATTGATGAGAGGTAAGGGTCTGAACAATTGGCGTCCGGCATCGGGCGTCGCGGTAGCACTGGCCTTTGGCTGGGCGCTCCAGGCAGCGGTAGGCGGCGAAGCCGTCAAGCGCGACGTACCTGGCGCCGCAGTCAGCGGAAGCCAGCAAAGCCAGATTTCCGGTATCACGGAAATCTATCGTCCGGAGTTGCTCCAAGTGATCAACGTTCCGGCAAACAACGTGTTCGAAGAAGTTGGTGCTGCCCGTCAGGGTGGCGTCGCTGGTATGCCGCTTGAGTGCATCTGTGATGCAGACTGCGGTGACGGCGATCCGTGCACGGCCGACACCTGTGACGAAAACGGCATGTGCCAGCAGAACACCGTCGATGCACTCGGCCGTCTCTGCGAAGATGGCGATGGCGATTTCTGCACCAACGGTCAGTGCGATGACTCGGGTAACTGCGTCGGTAACGCAGCCGGTGACAACTGCGACGTCGATGAGACGTGCAACGAAGCCACCGACAACTGCGATGGCACCGAATGCACCTCGGACCTCGACTGCGATCCGCAGGACGACCCGATGGCTTGCCTCGATTTCTCATGTGACGCCGGTAACTGCGTCGCAGACACCACCTGTGCAACCGGCACGCTCTGTGACGGCATGGGCGTCTGCGAAGTCGTTGACGGTCGTTGCTGTGCAGACCTCGATGCTTGCACCGTCGGTCCGCTCGCATCGTGCAACGGTGGCGCAGGCCCGTGGGCAGCTCTGGCTGACTGCGATTGTCCGAAGTACAGCTCGGGCTTCAACGATGACGACGCGCAGGACTTCCTCTTCACGCTGATCGTTGAAGAAGGTGACGAAGATTGTGCTGGTCGTTTCCGTATCGGTGACGACTACACCATCGCCAACGGTTCGTACCTCCAGGCTGCCACCTTTGGTTTCCTCGGTGGTCCGGCTGTCGGTGGTACCGGTGACGGTACCCTCTGCTTCGAATTCTGGGACGCTGCCGTTGACCCGCCGGTCATCGCACAGGGCCCGTTCTGCCTCACCTTCGATGGTACCTGTAACAACCTCGACGGCACCCCGAACGAACTGGGTGCTGGTTGTGCAACCGATGCTGACTGTGCCGGTAACCCGGACAGCGACGGCACCTGTGGCACGACGACGGTCGCTCGTGGTAACCGCGGTTGGGTCATCACCTTCGCCGCTGGTTTTGAGCCGATCATCCCGCCGGTTGGTTACTTTGCACTGCGTCCGGCAACGGGTTCGGGTGAAACCGGTGGTTTCCTCTCGACGACCGCTGCTGGCATCATTGGTTCGAACAACCCGGCCATCCTGCTTGAAAACGACCCGGCACAGGGCGGAAGCATCGGCCCGGTTCTCTCACCGGAAAATGATGACGTTCTGACGTTTGAATTCGTTGGTGCCAAGGTTGCTGCTCCGTCAGGCGCATGCTGCCTCGGCGAAGGTGCCTGCCAGGACGATTCGACTGCCAACACCGTTTGGCTTTGCGAAGCACTCGGCGGAATCTTCAACGAAGGTCTGACTTGTGGCGACAGCCCGTGTGACTCAGCAACTTGCTGTGCACCGGATGGTTCATGCACGATCGAAGATCCGGCAACTTGCACCGGTGCCGGTGGTACTGTCGGTATCTTCGGTGGTAGCTGTGATCCGAACTGCTGCGTACAGCCGGAATCGTCGACGGAAGTTTGTGCTGACGTCGCACCGGCCGCTAACGTTCTTGACACCGGAAGCACCACGTCGGAACTGACGCTCACCTTCTCGGGTGACACCAGCGACGCCGTCAACGGTGGTCTCTGCAGCATCTCAGGCACCCCGTGCCGTCCGTTCCAGTTCGATGGCGAAGACTGCCCGCCGGGTGAATTCTGCGAAGCAGATGCCGAGTGCACCATTGGTGGTACCGGCCCGCGTGAATTCCACACCTTCGAAATCACCACCGCTTCGCGCGTCGAAGTCGACTGGTGCTGCACCGAAGGCGACAGCGCACCTGGTTTCCGTTGGATTGTCATGGTTGACGACTGTGCAGAGTGCAACACCATCGCACGCGATGCTGCTGCTGCTCCGGACAACGTCTGCCCGGATGGCAACCCGACCGACGTCTACCCGGAACTCGCGGCTGGCGTCTACAGCTTCCAGGTCTTCACCGACCGTTACTGCCAGAACGCTCCGGCATTCACGAACTGCACCCAGGACAGCGACTGTGCTCCGGGTGAAGGTCCGTGCTTCGAGCAGTCTGGTCCGTACCAGATCCACGTGAACGCAACGGCACTGCCGGATCAGGCATGCTGCTTCGGTTCGGTTTGCCTCGATACGGTCAACCGTGTTGAGTGTCTGGAACAGAACGGTACCCCGATTGACGGTGTTCCGCTCTGTATTCCGGTCAACCCGTGTCTCCTCGGTTCCTGCTGCCTCGGCGCAGGTCAGTGCGAAGACAACGCCGGTGCAGGTATCTCGGAATCTGACTGCTTGCTGCTCGGTGCACAGGCTCAGTACTTCGGTGGTACGTTCTGTGCTGACGACCCGTGCCCGGTCTGTGAAATCGACGACGATGCAAACTGCCAGCGTGACACCGGTAGCTTCATCGTTCAGATCGACCGTGCTGTTTGGACCCCGCCGGATCAGGTTGACCGTTGGGCTGATGACATTCAGCCGACCGTTACCGGTCCGCTGGATCGCGTTTGCTGGTGGCCGGCGTTCTTCAATCCGGATGCTGGTACCGAGTGCTCAACACCGGGTGAACAGCCCGCTGACGACTGGCAGCTCCGCGTCTACAACGACGCAAGCGGCTTCCCGGGCGCCGAAATCGGCGTCGCTCAGACGATCATTCCGGACGCACAGGTTTCGCTTGGCGACACCAGCCGCGTTTGGCAGTACTCAGCTCCGGTCACGGCTCCGCCGGTCCTGAACGCTGGTACCTGCTACTGGATCGAAATCACCGGTGCTGGTGAAGGTCCGGGTGGATGCCGTACGTACTGGGCTCTCAGCGCAGACGGTAACGCATACAGCGTGAACGACCTGGACAACAGCTACGGTCCGGAAGACGTCGTCACCGAGATCCCGGTCAATCCGCCGGATCCGGGCGTCGACCTGTCGCTCTGTATCCCGAATGGTCTTGATAACTGCGGTGTCTTCCTGGGTGCATGCTGCAACCCGGATCTCACCTGCACGAATGACACGACCAGCGAAGCTTGCAACGCTGGCGGTGGTGCATGGAACGTGGGCGTAACCTGCGGTCCGGACACCTGTCCGCTGCCGTGCGAAGCTGAAACCTGTGAAACCGCTGTTGACCTGAACGCTGGCGGCGAAGCCTGCGAAGGCGGCCTGCCGTGCACGCGTGCAACCGACACGAGCTTCTGCGACCAGAGCACCACGCCTGTCGCTGGTTGCCGTGACGCTGGTGCATCGACTCCGATCGGTGGTATCAGCTGGTTCTCGTACACGCTCTCAGGTAGCGAAAACGGTGTCTGCACGCTGAGCACCTGCGTCGGTACCTCGATCGACGGTGTTGTCGCTGTCTACGACGATTGCGGTGACATTCTGGCTGACTTCCTCGACTGCGGTGATGACACCTGCGGTATCGGTGGTGGTCCTTCGGAAGTCACCTGGGAATGCTGCACTAACCAGACGTACTACTTCGCCATCGGTGGATGGGAAGGCGACGTCGGTGCGGTCACGATGGAGCTGAGCATCGCTCAGGACGGCGGTATCACCTGCACCGGTGGTGCTCCGGAAGCTCCGCTGGCCAACGACATCTTCGATGTCAACGGTACGGTCAAGGCTTGCTCGACCGACGCCGACTGCCAGGCTGGTGAAACCGGTCCGGATTCGCAGACCGTTTGTCGTGACGGCTCGTGCTACGTCGCACGTCAGCGTTACCTGTCGGTCAAGCCGAACCCGGCCAACGCTGGTTCGAGCTACGCTCTTCGCGTCAGCCTCGACACGGGTGTTGCAGGTTCTGCCGTCCTCGGATTCGTCCAGCAGGCAACCAACCTCAGCGCTGGTGCCAACAATGGTCCGTCGGAATACGACAAGTCGACCATTGATGCTTCTCCGTTCTACACCGACTGGACCACCCTCTCGAGTGGTGTGATCTCAATCGGTGACTGCGAAGTCTCGCCGGGTAACGCCTACATCGTCCAGTCCATCGCTGATGGTGCTGACACCGGTGATGAAGGCCTCTACTCAGCACCGCTGAACCTCCCGACGTGTGCCAACAACGGTGACGTCACGGGTGGTGGTTCGCCGGGTGATCCGC
>JBMYUM010000226.1:0-6864 GCA_049605375.1 Phycisphaerae bacterium
ACGAAGACTGTCCGATCAGTTTCACCGCTTGCTGTCAGCGGACGTCATCAAGGTTCTTCCTCACCGCATTCGGTCGGACAGAAACGGTCGTAGGGTTGGAGATCATGTTCATCGACCAACCCCGATCGTCTTTCATCAGGCTGCTCTCGGACTTCACCTCAACATGGACATTCGACGATCGCCCCGTCGGGGACTCAAGAAGGAAGGTCGCCAGGTAAACGGGATGCTCCTCGCTGACATCCACACCAACATTCATCGTTGAAGCTCCAATCGTACCCGATTCCTCATGGCTCGCTGTGATCGTAGCGTCCCCAGTGAAGATGAAGTCGTCGTGATGTTCGTCGATCCAGCTATCGATAAGACGGAGTGAGTTGCCGTCACCGTCGACGGCGTCCAGCGAGACTTGGTAGGTGTGGAGAGCCGACGCCCTGCTCGCCCAGACCTCGACTTCCACACCATCCCCTCCAACCTCGTGATTGGACCGCAGCTCCAGCCTTGACGACGGGAGTTGGTCATTCTCGTAACCGGCATACGCGACGCCACCGTTACAGGGAAGATCGCACAGCGCGTCAAATGCCTGTCCCTGGAAAGCAAAGACCGCAACCTGAATATCTTCGAAATTGACAATGGCATTGGGCAGACATGGTGCCAGATCGACAGCTCCCAAGCTCCCCGTCCACACTTCCTGGAAGCCTAGCACAACCGCCTGAATGTCGGAGAAGTTAGCGAACGTGTTGTCATCAACGTCGCCATGGGCAAAGGTTGATTGCGATGCCGATGGAGCCACCGCGACTTGACCATCGGTCTCAGCCTGGACGGTGTACGCCTGTCCTGGCACGATCTCGGTGCCGCGAATCAACAGCGTGCCCCACTCAGACGGCGTTCGGAAGACCGGCGTATCGACCAGCGTACCGATCCCCAGCGAGGCCAATTCGGCGTCGTTGTCAAAGTCGACGTACCGTGAGAGGCAAGCCGCGTCGCTCGATGTGATATTCAGTGCGACCGTAACATCCCCACCAGTCGGCGTCACTTCCAGATAGCGCGGGCCGACCGCGACCAACGTCGGTGCGGCGATGTCACAGATACCGCCGGGATTGTCTTCCGTCATTGGATCGCAGTCATTGTCCGTGTTGTCGCAGAGCGTTTCCGTATTTCCGGGGAAAACATCACTGTTGCTATCATTGCAGTCAAGGCAACCGACCACAGAGTCGTTGTCGCCGTCGGTATCGGGGACGCCGCAGCCACAAATGCCAGGGCCGTTCTTGAACGGATCCAACGGACAGGCATCGAGATCGTCGCAGGTACCGTCGGAGTCGCTGTCCCCGAATATGTCATCACCCTCGCACAAGTCGCATGTGTTGGGAACCGAGTCCATGTCGTCGTCGCTGGCATCGCACGTCGTACCGCCACCAACAAAAGTCCCGCCGAACACACCGCATGTCGATTCCGTAAGGTAGTTGCCTTCACTTGCGTCATCGATGCAACCGTCTGGTGTGCAGCAGGCACCGACTGGACAGATCGTCTGCTCCAAACAGGTCGTGCCAGGACCAGCATAAGTTCCGCCTACCGCGTCGCAGAGAAAAACGGTAAGCGGATCATCGGTAATGGGATACTCGTCCAAACACGTTGGAAAACCGAGCACACCCGGCGGGATGCAGCAGGCACCGTCCTGATTGAGTTCCGCACACGGATCAGTATTGCATGTCGTACCGTCACCGGCATATATGCCACCGTTATCTGTGCATCCGTCTTCCGTTATGTAGAGCCCTGCAAAGAAGTCCATACATGTATCTCCCGCCTGGCAGCACGCCCCCACGGGACAGACCGTCTGGGATTGACAGGACACACCATCGCCGGCGTAGGTGCCACCAAGCTGCTCGCAGGTTTCCTGATCAATCGGCAGATTGGTACCGGGGTCAACTTCGATGCAGCCGTCCGTACCAAGAGCATCCGTGCAACACGCACCACCGATTCCTGCACTGGCAGACTGCGCGAAAGCCAGAACCGCCAGTGCCCCCATACAAACCTGAATAATATGACGACCAAGACGGCCTCGATTGGTCACATGCATGCCGGAAGATTGTCCGATGGTACGCTTGGTTGCGTCACGATTTCTTGATCCAGTCTCCATGGCTTGGCTCCTGCTTGTCTGGGATTCGGGTACGGCTCCTGTGTCCGCTCATCCCAACTACGAGGAAGGAGCCCAAAGTGGGCCACGGAAAACTGCAAATTCTCAAGATGCTCCGGCACATGTGGTCATCCCCCTTTACACGTACGTGACGGCCGATTTCGGAGGATCGCCTCACCCTGTTGGACCATTGCCTTCCATTTGCAGCCCCCTTGCCTGGCACAGGACCCTGGCAAGCGAGTCCATCGCCCTTGCCGCTTGGATACACCATTCGCATTCGCTTCTTCGCTCACTGCCTCAAGGCAAACATGAACGACCGATCGTATTGCCCCTGGCCGGTGAAGGCTCTACCCTCATTCGGAGAACGTCTGACGCCTGTCAGTCACATCAAAGCAGGCAGAGAAAGGGCCCGTGAATGCAACACTCCGACACCGACATGTGGAAATCTCAGCTTGAGCTGCAACGCGATATCCTTGAGATGATCGCCAATGAGGCGCCGCTGGATTGCGTGCTCGACTGCCTGTGCGAGACTGTGGAACGGCTTCGAGCGGGAAGTATCTGCTCGGTCATGCTGCTGGATGAATCAGGCCTACTGCGTTTCGTCAATGGCCCCAGTGTCACCGAAGACCTCGCGTCCGCGCTCGACCGCCTGAAGCCGACGAACTGTGCGGGTTCCTGTGGTACCGCTGCCCACACCCGAGAGCCAGTCTACGTCAAAGACACACTGGACGACCCGCGATGGGCGGACATTCGTGAGCTTGCCGTTCAATACGGGATTCGTGCCTGCTGGTCTGTACCCATCTTTCTCAATGATGAGCAGATTGTTGGTACGTTCGCCATTTCGCATTCGGAACCAAACTCGCCCGACACATCGCACCAGCGCCTCTTGAAGACTGCGAGTCACCTCGCCGGCATTGCCATTCAGCGTGATCGTTCAGCGAAGGAGCGTGCGGGGCTCGAAGAGCGCCTTCGGCAGAGTCAGAAGCTTGAAGCCATGGGGACATTGGCATCGGGTGTTGCTCACGACTTTAACAACTTACTGATGGCCATGATGGGCTACTCCGAATTACTGTCTGACGCGTTGGATGCCACGCACGCCGGGCGCCCCGCATTGACGTCGATGGAAGAGCTTTACAATCAGGCGACGGACTTGACTCGATCTCTGCTGACCTTTTCGCGAAATACCGGCGCAGATCGACATCGATTCAGCTTGACGAAACTCGTTGGTGAAGCGGTCAATATGCTCAAACCACTGCTGCCCGCCGCGATCGAACTGAATGTGATCGATAACACGAACACAGACATCTGGATTGAGGGTGACGAATCTCAAATCCGACAGGTGATTATCAACCTCGCCATCAACGCCCGTGATGCCATGACCAACGGCGGTGGGCTTGAGATTTCCGTCTCTCAAAAGGCGCCGGCCGATGATTCGAACTCCTTTGGATCAGACGCGGGTCACGCAGTGATCGAGGTCGTCGATCACGGAAGCGGTATGAGCGAGTCGGTCCGCGAGCGCATGTTCGAGCCTTTCTTCACCACGAAAGCACGTGGTCATGGGACGGGGCTGGGCCTGGCGATCACTCACGGTATCGTGGCCGACCACGGCGGCACCATTCGCGTTCGTTCTTTTGAAGGCGAGGGAACGAAAGTCACGGTGACCTTTCCGTGTGTGTCGGCCGCGTTGGACGCCGGTGTACAGCAAGACGGTCCGACACTTCCGGCGAACGAGCATTCCGATTCTGTACTCGTAGCTGAAGATAAGGATGAAGTCCGGGCCATCATCGCTGCCACGCTTCGTGCGAACGGTTTTCATGTCATTGAGGCAGCAAACGGCGAAGACGCAGTTGAACAGTGCAGAAATCACGCAACCAATCTCAAGCTCCTGATCATGGACATCGATCTCCCGCGGCTGGATGGCATCTCGGCTTTGCGACAGATTCGCGAACGCTATGTGGATGTTCCTGCGATCATCATCACAGGTAGTTTTGATTTTGTTCATCAGCCCGAAGGGCCCCATGATCTGATCATGCGGAAGCCGTTCAAGATGCAGGAGTTGATACGCACAATCGGTGGTCTTCTCGCGGCGTCATCACCGACGTAGCCGCGAAAGATGATCGTCACTGCCATTCGTGGCAAGAGGTCATCGTGTACCGTCGACACGTTGCGGCAGGATGGCGCGTACGATGTCATCAAGTACCGGCTGCGGCTCGCCAGCAATGGTTGATGCCAGTATCTCTCCGCCAATCGGCGCCGCCAACATTCCGAGTGATCCGAACCCCACGGCCGTGAATAGAGAATCGGCGGCACCGTCAAACGCCGGCAGCTTCGGTCGCAGCGCACCAATGTATGGTAGCGCATCCGGCGTGGTCGCACGAACGCCGGGTCGAATCTCGGTGATCGACAAATCCTCATCGCCAATAGTTGGAAACCACGTTCCCATTTGACGAATCGCGGCGAGTAGTGGTTCCGGATCAGCGTCCTCGAGTTGTTCCTTGAAGTTAGATCCGCCTCCGGCAACCCAGTAGGGATCAAAACCTGTCGGCCCGACGTAGGCTCCCAAGTAAACTGCACATCGCAGTTGATCTGCGATTCGGCCAGCGTCAATCAGCGAGGAATGCCCAACCACACCGACCAATGGCAAGCCAAAGAGCTGGTCGAACTGTAGCGCCCCCATGGCACCAGCCAAAACGACAACATCCGCTTCACTGATCAGCTTTTGATTGCGATCAAAGACGTGCCACGAATGATCGCCACGACGGATGTCGGCCACGTCACAATTCATCTGACGGCGTACCCCATCAACGTACATCGGCAGGTTCTCAGCCAGTTGAGCACGACAGAACGCGGGTGGATGGACAAATGCGCCTTGATCGTAATAGACACCCTCACTCAAACAGGGCAGACCGCAGCGTTCGGTGACTTCTTCAGCCCCGATGAGTTGTGGAAGGTCTCTTCGGTCATGCTGCTCAGTCAGCATCGCCTTGAGTCGTGAGATGCGTTTGTTCACCGGAAACTGAACGACACCGAGGTCGTTCCAGAATTCGAGGGAATCGCCTGTTCGCAGGGAGTCCATCCCCACCCGCTGCTGCATCACGAAATCGAATCCACTGCGCAGGAAGCGGCTGCGAACGGAATTTCGCGCATCCGGATGCGGGTGAAGCAAGGCGGCGTGAACGCCCGAAGCCCCTCCTGCAATCGTTGGCCCCCGGTCGAGCAGGTCAACTTTGATGCCACGCAGTGCCAATGCCCGTGCAACAGATGTTCCTGCAATTCCGGCACCGACCACGGCCGCCCGCTCGCACTGTTTGTGTGACGGCATGCTCTGTCCGTCATTAGGAGCATCGAGGGTACCGGACAGGGAATGGGCCTTGCGGCCAAAACCTGCGTTCCGTCTCACGTTGAACCCAGCCGATTCCAGACTTCGTCGAACGGAACCGGCCGCCGAGTACGTTGCGACTGTCCCGCCGGGATAGGTGTGCGCCGCTACTTCGTGAAACAGATCTTCTCCCCACATCGCAGGATTGTGCGTCGGGCTGAAGCCGTCGAGATACCAGGCATGGGCTTTGAAAGAACAGTAACGCAATCGATCAAGAGCATCGCCCACGTGAATGGTCAACACCACGCGATGATCAGGGAAGACCAGTCGACAACTCTCAATCGGATCCCGAGGATAGCGCCGGATCAACTCGCACCGAAGATCGCCGAGCGGCCATGCAGCCAGGGCTTCTTCTAGTTGCGTTCGACTCAGGGGATGCTTCTCAAAAGCAACGTAGCTGAGAACAGCACGATGAAGCGAAGCTTCATGCCAGCGCGTTGCCGTCAGCAGAAAGTTGACGGCCATGCCGAAACCTAATTCGGCAATAACGAAGGAACGCGCAGTCCGCCAACGATCAGGAAAGTTGCTCTGCGCCAAGAAGACATGCGATGCACACGCCACACCATCTTCAACGGGATTGTAAATATCCTGGTAAGTCTTCGAGTAGGGTTGCCCTTCGCGCCATTCAATATCCGCTTGCGGCTCTCGGGAATTCTTGCTCATTTCCGGAACGTACCTTCACCAAGCTCAGAATGGATATCGAACTGATCCGTACGAAGATCACGTCGTACATGTTTGCATCATACCGGAAACAGAACAAACGTCATGCGACCATCAAAGGGTCAAAAATGGTATGCCGCCCATCAATTGGCGGACGGTTCCGGTTTTGAGATGTCAGCCAACGCGCGAAGGGCATCCAATCGGTCTTCAGGGCTGAGCGAGCGATTCAGGCGAATCGACCGGGCAATATCCGACGGCAACTCACCCGCTTCCAGTTGTACCTGGATACGCGCTTGGAACTTTCTTCGACGCTCCTGCGCCAGTTCGATCTCCTCCAGTCGCTGCCCGCGGGACTTGCTGTCCCAAATTCGCAAGGTGAGATCGCCCGATGCCGAAGCCAACTGGGAGCCATCGGGACTGAAACGAACGTCTTTTATGTATTGTTTATGACCGCGCAACTCCAGCAACTGCTCGCCCGATTTTGAATCCCAGATACGAATGGTATTGTCATTCCCCCCCGATGCGATTCGGGTACCGTCCGGGCTGTAGTCAACGCAGTAGACGCGTGAGTGGTGTCCTTTCAGTGTCTGAATCAGACGCCTGGTTTTCAGGTCCCAGATTTCAACGCCATCAATAGCGGCACCGGCGAGTTCATTTCCGTTTGGATGAAAAGCAAGGCTCGAATATCCTTCCCCAA
>JBMYUM010000227.1:0-6854 GCA_049605375.1 Phycisphaerae bacterium
CAGGTGTCATTGATGGTGCAGGCGTTGTTGTCGTCACAATCGCTGTCGGTGTCTTCGTTGATGCATCCCGAGTTGGGGTCGCAGCTATCGGCAGTGCACGGGTTGGCGTCGTCACAAGAGATGGCGTTGCCCGGTTCGCATTGACCGAGGACGCAGCTGTCGCCGGTTGTGCACGCATCGCCGTCATCGCAGTCGTCGTTGTTGTCGATGTTGAGGCAGCCTTGCTGGGGGTCACAGGAATCGGTCGTGCATGGATTGTCGTCGTTGCAATCCAGAAGATCGCCCGTACAGGTGCCGTTGCTGCACCGATCCCGCGTCGTGCAATGGTTGTCATCGTCACAATCGGCATCGATCGGTTCGTTGGTGCAGCGCCCTGCGTCGCAGATGTCTGACGTACAGGCATTCTGGTCGTTGCAATCGTCATCGAATTCGCAGTCGGAAACGCTCATCTTGGGTATGGGGATACAGCCGTATGCGGCGTGTCGTCCCATTTTCATGCCGGCCTTGCCGCATGTCGTTTCACCGGCCTGCATGACGGTGATGGTGATGATGCCCGTGTGGGAGCTGGCGACGGCGTCGCCTTTGCGCGGCCGCCAATCTTCCGGGTCTTGTGCTGAACCGTCCGTGACACTATCCAGCCAGACGAGATCTTCGTCGGTCAGTTCGGATTCGGAGCCGACATCCTGGCTTTCCCAAGATGGCGATGCCCACAGCATTGATGCATGATGGTCATCGTCGTCGTCATCCTCATCTTCGTCGCCCTCATCTTCGCCATCATCATTTTCGCCATCATCATCGTCATTATTGCCGTTACCGTTGCCGTTACCGTTGCCGTTGTCAGGGTCACCCGGATCGTCTTCGCTACCGCAGATACTGTCGCAATTCGGCAGGTCGGCGTGACGGAATCGGATGCCGTACATACCGGTGGCATTGTCATGGCGACATTCCATTTGCGGATCGGCGCCGTCGGCGGTGATGTCCATGATTTGATCGCAAACGTCATGTGGGACTTCGATGACGAACTTCTGGACCCGGCGACTGTACCATCGTTGGCAAGCGTGATAGGTGTACGTTGCTTCGTCGCCATTCATGGTGATATCGAGTAGTTGCAGTTGAGCGCGACGGAATCCCGGGCCGCGAATCTGCTGGCAGTCGCTGCAACTGTCGGGGGATGCGCAATCGCACCGCATGTTGTCCTGGCTGCAATCGGTGCCATGTCCTCCGAATTGGAATCCTGCCAATGTGCAGGCCAACCAGGATACGTCGTCGTAGCAGATTTCTTCGCGTGGGTCGCAGCAGGCGCCGCGAGTTGCTTCTGCGATGTTGGGCGATGCAAGTGCTGCTACCAGGGCGACAATCCGACAGACCGACTGCGATGTAGCGTTGCTGACGTGGGTCGTTATTGGTTGCCAGCGTGTTTTCATTTCATATCACCGGTTGGTTCGGTTCATCATGGCGTGATGTTCCGCGGTTGTACGATGCACTTGGGGATCACCCACGTCCGCTTTAAAGATGGGTGATCTCCCTGGGTTATATGCCGGTATATTAGCGGGCATTGGGGTTATGGGGCAAGTGGGTGGTTTGATTGGGTTTTACGTCAGCGTCCGATATTACCGGTTTGCCATTTCATCAGATGAGTTGTGTTTCGTTTGCAGTGAAACGGCGCGGATAAGTATCCGTCTGCTTGCGTTTTGAGGGTTGTTCCAGCTTCGTGGGGATTGTGCTTTGTGGGAGCGTGTGAGAAGGCCCACCCGTGGAGGGGGGGGAGGTCGGGCGAGCCTTCTCAACATTCAGCCTGACACGTCACACCATTTGGTGATGGATGTCAGACTTCCTATCAATTAGCGCCAGCTGTGCCATGGCAACTTCGCGAAGTTTGAACTTCTGGATCTTGCCGGTCACAGTCAGCGGGTACTCTTCCACTTCGAGCCAGTACTTGGGAATCTTGAAGTGGGCGATCTTGCCTTGGCACGTAGCCCGCAGTGATTCCATATCGACTTTGGGCGTGCCTTCTTTCAGTCGCACGCAGGCGCAGAGCTCCTCACCGAACTTGGGGTCTGGAACGCCGACCACGTAGGCGTCCGCGATATCCGGCAATGTGTGCAGGAACTCTTCGATTTCACGGGGATAGATGTTCTCTCCTCCGCGAATCACCATTTCCTTGATTCGTCCACAGATTTTGACATAGCCTTCGTCATCCATGACGCCGATGTCGCCTGAGTGGAGCCAGCGATTGTCGTCGATCGCTTCGTGCGTGGCATCCAGTTCGTGGTCGTAACCGATCATGACATGGTAGCCGCGGAAGCAGACTTCCCCGGAGGTGCCGCGTGGTACGGTTTGGCCGGTGGCGGGGTCGATGATCTTGATTTCCTGTCCCGGCATGACGCGGCCTACGGTTTCCACGCGTTTTTCGAAGGAATCTTCGACGGCGGTCATGGTTGAGACTGGCGATGATTCGGTCATGCCGTAGCCAATGAGGACGTCGTGCATATTGAGATCGGACACGACGCGCCGCATGAGTTCAACCGGGCATGGTGCACCTGCCATGATGCCGGTGCGAAGCGTCGACACATCAAAGGTATTGAAGTCGGGATGATCGAGTTCCGCGATGAACATGGTGGGGACGCCGTGCAGCACCGTGCATTTTTCGTTCTGAACGGCTCGCAGCGTTGCCTCCACGTCGAAGACGGGTGACGGAATAATGATGGCTGCTCCGTGTGTCATGGCGGCGAGATTCGATACGACCATTCCGAAGCAGTGGTAAAACGGCACGGGAACGCACACGCGGTCCTCGCTGGTGAGGTTCATGCCGTGCCCGACCATCAATCCGTTGTTGAGAATATTGTTGTGGGTCAGTTGGACACCCTTGGGTGTTCCGGTTGTGCCTGAGGTGTATTGAATATTGATGACGTCATCGATGTCGAGCTGTTCGATCATGTGCTCGAAGCGTTCATCGGAGATCCGCTGTGATTGGGTGAGGAAGCTCTCAAAGGTCATCAGTCCGTTGATTGCGGCCTCGGTGAAGACGACGGCGTGTTTCAAATGGGGGAACGACACGCTGCGGATCGGTTCGTCGCCATCGCTGTATGCTTCCGGGCAGATTTCAAGGAACATTTCGACAAAGCGAGATTTCTTGAAGGCTTCTGCCATGAAGATGAGTTTGGTCTTTGACGCGCGCAGTGCGAATGCCAGTTCGTGTGTTCGATAGGACGGATTGATGTTCACGAGCACTGCGCCGATGCGTGCAGTCGCGAACTGCATGATCACCCATTCGATGTTGTTTACGGACCAGATGGCCACACGGTCACCCGGTTGGACGTCCATGCCGAGGAGGGCACGAGCCGCACGATCGACGGCGACCTGGAATTCCTGGTATGTCATGCGTCGATTCTGGTGGCAGGAGACGACGGCTTCCTGGTTCGGGTATGTTCTTGCGATCCTGGCCAGGCAATCACCGATGGTCTCGCCAAGTAACTCGGCGGGCTGTTGTCCGTAAGCGTAGCTACGTGTTCCAGTCATCATGACCTCCTCTCGATGGTGGGCGGCAAGTTATTCCGTGTGTTGTTCAGCAGGTCACACCGCCAATCAGTCTTTCGTACCAATGTCCTGGGTGAAGGCATATTCCACGAGGTCGTTCTCGGTACGTTCGTGATGTTCAAAGTAGTGAATCAGGTTTCGTACACGGTGACAGAAATCGCGGATCAGAAGCAGATTCCCGGTTGTTGTTTCACTCATGAGGGCAGACATCTGATCGAGCAGGGTGCGCATATCGTCATGTTCTCGCCCGAGGCGCTCAACTCGTTCGGACATCCTTGGATTGCGGTCAACGATTGCGGTCATGTAGCCGTCCTGTTCTTCGAGCTTCATATGGGTTCGCAGGTGTTCGGCGAATGAGTCGAAGCAGCCTCGAACGTCTTTCAGCCACTGTTCCGAGACCAGGCGTGGGACTTTGGCCACTTTCAGGCTGAGTTCGGTGCTCAGGCGGTCGATTTCGTTGTGTTCTTCACGAATCCAGGTTGCCAGATCTTTTTGGGTCATCGCTTTTGTGCCTCCTAATTCCTGGGTTTCCAGTCCGTGTTCGCTGCTCAGTCCTTTCAGGCGGCAAGCTCTGTCGGGAAGGACCGGCTTCCTGCGGCTACTGGTACGCCCGCAAACGTTGGGCATTGATGCAATTTGCAGGCCAGTAACGTTTGATGGTGCCCGGGCGGATTTCCATTCGTAGAGGGCGTACAGGGGCGACGTGTGGTCGGTCTTTCCTGCCTGAGCTGTGCCGATTCGCGCAGTCCGTGGGTTGAATAGCGCGGCATGGTTCTTGTGAGTTGCTGCGTCGTCGTGGGGGCATGGGATGGTAAGTGAAGTGAGACTGTTGCCTTGGGCTGATAACTGCGAGGGAGAGTCGGGTTATGCCGGGGGGCGTTGGGCATTCACGTGACTGTCGCTCATGAGGCGTCTGGTGGAGCAAAAAAAGGACGATTCAGGCATGCAATATGCTCGGAAGTTTCTGAAAACGGGTGTCGTTGACAGTCGCTTATGCGATTCGGAGGCGGAGATCTGATCATCCTTGCGTCGGTAGCGACGCACCAGTGAGGCTTGCCATGGTTCCTACGGCATTACACAGCATGAGAAAGCAAGGCTTGGAGTTGCTCCGAGATTCACTGTCGAACAAGGGTGCTGCCTTTTCTCAGGAAGAGCGGCATCGCCATCATCTTGACGGGTTGCTTCCGTATCGGCAGTTGACCATTGATCAACAGGTTGCCCTGGAATTGGAGCATCTGCGCAACAAGCCGGATGACCTCGAAAAGTTCATTGGCTTGGCCGCCTTGCAGGATCGCAACGAAACGCTCTTCTATCGTTTACTGGTTGAGCATCTCCCCGAGTTGCTTCCCATCGTTTACACGCCGACGGTGGGGCAGGCGTGTCGCAGATTCAGTCACATTTTTCGAAGCCCGCGGGGCATCTGGATGACGCCGGACGATTTGCCTGACATGGCGGCCGTCCTGCGCAACTGGCCTGAGAAGGACATACGGTTGATCGTTGTGACGGACAACGAGCGTATCCTGGGGCTTGGTGATCAGGGGGCGGGTGGTATTGGCATTCCGATTGGCAAGGTCGCCTTGTATTGTGCGGCCGCCGGCATTCATCCGCGTCATTGTCTTCCCATCAGCCTCGATATTGGTACGAACAATCCGACGTTGTTGAAGGATCCGTTGTATTTGGGGTTCCCGGGTAAACGGCTTGCTGGCGGGGCTTATTTCTCCTTCATTGAGTCGTTTGTGGAGGCTGTGAAGGAGGTATTTCCGAAGGCCCTGGTTCAGTGGGAGGATTTCCACAAGAACAATGCGTTTTCGGTCCTGGACCGCTATCGGCGGAGGATGCCTTGTTTCAACGACGACATTCAGGGTACGGCTGCGGTTGTCCTGGCGGGCATTTATGCCGGTACGCATGCGCTGAGTGAGCGCATCGTGGATCAGCGCGTGGTTTATCTTGGTTCCGGCGCGGCGGGTGTCGGTATTGGTCGGCTGGTGATGACGGCCATGCGGGAAGAAGGTGCCACGGCGACGCAGGCCGGCCGGGCCAATGTCTTTCTCGACACGCATGGTTTGCTTCATGCGGGTCGTGAGATGGCTGACGATCACAAGCGAACGGTCGCTCTCGACGCGGATTCGATGAGGCACTACGGGTTTCAGGCGGGCGGTGAGATCGACCTTGTGGAGGTGATTCGGCATGTCAAGCCGACGATCCTGATTGGTACCACGGCGACGCCGGGCGCGTTCTCAGAGGCTGCGATTCGTGAAATGTCGAAGCATTGCCGCCGGCCGATGGTCTTTGCTTTGAGCAATCCCAATTCAAAATGCGAGTGTCAGCCAGAAGATGCCATTCGCTGGTCGGATGGGCAAGCCATCGTCGCGACGGGCAGCCCCTATGATCCGGTCGAGTATGGTGGTCGGCAGCGCATCATCGGTCAGGCGAACAACGCGTTTGTTTTCCCGGGAATCGGGCTGGGTTGCATCCTGTCGGAGGCTCACGAGGTCAACGACGCGGTGTTCCTGGCTGCGGCTCGGACGTTGGCATCCTGTGTCGACGAATCCCGTTTGGCGGCTGATGCGTTGTACCCTGATCAGTCCATGCTGCGCGACGTCAGTCGCCGGATTGCCTGCAATGTAATCCGGCAGGCGCGTCGTGATAAAATCGGTCGTCTCGTGCCGCTTGACGAGATTGATGAAATGGTGGCCGATGCGATGTGGTACCCGAGCTACTGAGGCGCAGGCGTCGGGTCGGTCGAGGCGGTGCGGACTTCGGTTGTGACGCGCGGTGCCGGTTGCAGCGCTGCGTCGATGCGCCTTTTTCTGCATCTCCGATTCGGCCGTTGGCGCGGCGGGGTCGTATCCGGCTTCGGTTCGTGCTCCGCGCGAACTCAATTTCCTCTTCCCAGTATTGACACACCTTCCTTACCGATAGCGCCTACGTTATGATCCCGTCGTAAACAGCTTCACATGGATGCGAACAGGAAGGGATTTTTTCATGGCAAAGGCATCACGTTGGGTCTATTTCTTCGGCGGCGGTAAAGCAGATGGCGACGGTACGTACCGTGAGCTTCTGGGTGGAAAGGGAGCCGGCCTCGCTGAGATGACTCGCATTGGTTTGCCGGTTCCGGGCGGTTTTACGATTACGACGGAAGCCTGTGCCGAATTCAATGCGGCGGGCGGCAGTTGGCCCAAGGGGCTTGAGAAAGAAGTCCGGGCGCACCTGACGAAGCTGGAGAAGCTGACGAAGAAGAAGCTCGGCGCTGATAAGAATCCGCTGCTGGTATCGGTTCGATCCGGTGCTGCCAAGTCGATGCCGGGCATGATGGA
>JBMYUM010000228.1:0-6852 GCA_049605375.1 Phycisphaerae bacterium
GCCAAGTCTGCCGGTCGGCAAGAAGGTCCTCGCGAGCGTTGCACCCGGAAACAGGACCCCGATGACGGTGGGTAGAACGATGCCGATCAAACTGAATAACGCAAAACGCCTGCCCGTGACCTTGGTCGAATCTGCGAGTGAGTCATTCGGAATGCGTCGCAGCAGGAAAACGGAATAGGCGAACAAGAAGATGGTCGTTGTTGCAATCGCCACCATGAAAATCCGACCGATGATGAATTCGGCTTGCCAGGTGAGACCCATCGAGATCATGCATGTGAAAGCGATCGAAGACAATATACAAAGGCTTATTGCCGACCGAGCGAGATGACGCCAACTGTGCGCCTGCTCGTGATCCGCCAGCCGCGCCTCGGGCGTCGTCATCAACCATATGCCCACGGATATGGTCGGGGGGAGCAGCCAGTACATGACGGTTTCAACTTTAATGATCGCCATCTGCAACTGAGTCGCCGCCGGAGTGAAAATTGCGCCGATGATCTTTAGTACGAATAGCAGCAAGAAAATCGCGCAGGGCCACGCCACCAAATCAACACCCAGCCGCACCTTCTGCAACCATTCTGGATCCGCAAAACGCAAATAGTCCTCGCGCAACGATTCGGCCACCGCTGCACTGCACTCCGGGCAACGCGCGCCATGCGTCAACCCACGAAGGTTGTAGCCACAGTGCCGACAGGCAAGATCCTCTGTAAGCAGCGCATCAACGGGATTGATCTCAACAGAGACATTCGTCTCCGCCCCCGCGCCCGCATCGCCGGAATGATGTGACGAAGAATCAACCATCACGCATAACTTTGACTAACAGGTTGCAGATAAATCGCCTCTTGCAAAGCCGCACGAAATCTGAACACGAGGATTAACGCCCAAATCCCGAAGATCCAGAAACCAATGCCCAAGACACAGACGGCAACCATGAAAACGCCAAATGACGACGCGAAGACGTTGGCAGAATAAATCGTCAAGGTTGCAATCCCGATTGACCCGACAATCGACAAGCCCCACTTGACGACATTCATTTCGCTCACCATGCCGTCATTCGGAATCCGTGCGGCAAGCAACTGTGAATACGAGGCTAACGAATACGTCCCGACTATTGAAGCGACACCACTCAATAACAATAGGCCCTCTTCGGCCGCAATGGCAATCTGTAGAACGGTCGTGATCACCCACAATACCTCCAGCAATAAGCCGAAAATCGCTGCGACGCGCGCAATGTGACGCCAACTGTGGAACGGCCCAGTTTGCGAATCCCGCGGCTCGAGCGAAGTAATCATAAATGTTGAAATGAGACTGAGTAATACCGAGGCGAGGTGCACCGTGGTTGCAATCGCTTCAGGCACTACACCGCCGGCGGCCGTCAATAATACGATGTTGGCTAACAACATTGCACAATCGAGTACGACCGAAACGATCAATAAATCGATCCCGGACTTGATCCGACGAAGCCAGTCAACGTTTGCGTGACGCAGGTGATCAACGTGAATCGACTGATGAACTTCTGCACCGCATTCGGGGCAACGCCCGCCAAGCGGAAGGCCGTGCAGGTTGTAGCCGCAAGACTGACAGCGAGTATCTCCGGTGATCAACCAATGTGTCACCTTGATCTCAACAGAGACATCCGCCCCCGCATCCGCATCGCCGGAATGATGTGACGAAGAATCAACCATCACGCATAGCTCGGGCCCGCATGCTGCAAGTGAATCGCCTTGCGCAAAGCACTGCGGAACTTGAACACCAGGATCAACGCCCAGATCCCGAACACCCAGGAACCCAAGCCCGTGGCACATCCGCCGATCGCGGTAATGCCCATCATCACCGTGAACGTGGTGTTGGGCGCTGCAGGTGCGCCGCCGAACCCAGTTGTAAACATGGAAGCAAAGGAAAGGACGCCGATCAAACCTCCAATCAACCCGACAATCGACAAGCCCCATTTCACGACATTGATCGAGCTCACCATGCTGTCATTGGGAATGCGCGCTGCGAGCAACTGCGTATGTGAGGCAATCGCAAACGTCATCACAACACCTGCGATCCCGCTCAGGCCAATGAACGCCACCTGAGCGCCAACAGAAGCAACTTGCAGATTCGTCGCGATGGCCACGAGCCCCTGCAGCACAAAGCCCGCGATCGCAGCGCCGCGCGCAATACGACGCCAGCTGTCCGTCTGCTCCGACATGGACTCGCGCGGCTCTTGCGATGTGATCATGAGAATCGAAATCAGATTCACGAGGCTCGAGGCGAGTGTCAGAGCAAGCTGGAAAACCAGAATACCGCCCCCAGCCACACCGCCGCCGGCCGCTACAACTGCGATGCCGCCGAAAAAACCCAGAACCACGCCGAGCAGGAACCCCACAATCATCAAGTCAATCCCAAACTTGATCCGTCGAAGCCAGTCAACGTTGGCGTAACGCAACAGGTCCGTGTGAAACGACTGATTGACGTCCGCATTGCACTCAGGGCAACGACCGTCTATCGGCAGGCCGCGCAAGTTGTAGCCGCAGTACCGACACAATACGTCCTCGAATACGACCACGGCCGGCGATGAAGAAAGTTCCATGATGGTCAGCCCCATGGATTGATATGAAATGGAAGTACACCCGATCCGACACGTCTCATATAAAGTGATTCGACCAAACCTGCAAGATAGTCAACCCCAACGGCGCAAAGCGACGGGGGGCACGACTACAAGGGTAAGGAACCCTTCACAAACGACACCACACTTTCATACCACCAGAACCTCCTGCAATGCCTCATTCCTGGTACACTTCACCCGTGTTCTACGGATGGATCATCTTAGGCATCGCCATGGTCGCCACCGTGGCGACGTCGCCCGGCCAGTCATTCCTCGTGGGGAAATTCAAGGCGTCGCTCGAAACCGCGCTCGGAATCGACGAACCGACCCTGACGCTCACCTACGGCGTAGCGACGTTCCTCGCAGCCATTCCACTGCTGTTCGTCGGACCACTCGCCGATCGACTCGGACCCCGCATCATCATGGGTGCGTCCGCCATCGTTCTCGGTATGGCCTGTTGGGCCATCGGATATGTGACCGGACCCATCACTCTCGGATTCTGCTATTTCCTGCTGCGATTCGCCGGACAGGGCGTGCTCGGATTGTCCGCCAGCCACTCGACCGCCATGTGGTTCGACAAGCAGCTTGGCACCGTTACAGGCTTCAAGTCATTTGCCATGCCGGTCGCCATGCTGATCTTGCCGCCCATCGTGACCATGCTCATCGATGCACAAGGATGGCGCTTTGCTTTCGCCATGCTCGGAACCGCGGTCTGGATCAGCGTCCTGCCCCTTGTCATCTTCTTCCATCGAAATCGACCGGAAGACATCGGCCAATCCGTCGACGGCGAGCGGTCGATCAATGACGCTAGCGCAATCCAAGCCAAGAACGCCGCCAACGAATGCCAGACTCATCCGCATGCCCATCCGGAAGCAGAACTCGTCGCAAGCTCGGCCTTGGAGCAGCCGCTTCCGATCGACCCCGAGGAATCACCCGACGAGGAAGTCTGCTTCACGAGAGGCCAGGCACTTCAGACCTCAGCCTATTGGATTCTCACCGCCGCCATGGTGATGAACGCCCTCATCGGAACGGCCTTCGTCTTCCTTCTTGCGGAACTGACAGAACAGGCCTCGCTGCCAAACGGATATGAAGATCGGTTGTTGGCCGTGTTCGCCGTCTGCATGGCCGCCTTCAGTCCGATTGCCGGAAGGCTGACGGACACGACATCCCCGCGATGGCTCGTGACGATGGCCTCTTCTTTTCTCGGGTCGGCCTGTTTCTGTTTCGCCATCGCCAACGGTTACATACTTGCCTGGACGGGCATGGTCCTGCTCGCAGCCAGTCAGGCCCTGATCTTCGTTTCGGGTTCAACCCTGTTTGCACGATTCTTCGGGCGACCTCATCACGGGTCCATCCGCGCATCGGTAAGTTTCAGCATGGTGGTCGGAACGTCGATGGGACCCTACCTGACCGCAGTACTCGCAAGACAATGGGGCTATGATGGTGCCATGTGGATCTTCGCGATCGGATGCCTTCCGGTGGCACTCGCCGGCCTCGCCTGCCAACCCCCGACACCGCTGAGACAAATAGACACACCCACCCGCAACAAATAGAACCCCTCCCGAACTCGGGTGCCATGCTTGAATGATGGTGCCATCCTCGAATGATGGTGCCATGCCCAAGTCTCGCCGAAGGCGAGCGCGGGCATGCTCCCAGCGCCTGTCTACAACCCGGAATTACCTGATGGGATGCCATCCCCGAACCCGGGTGCCATGTTTGGATCTTCGATCCAAGCATGCTGAAAAGACTTATCTCGAACCTGCCCCAGGGACGTAGGTAGGTCGGGCCCTGGCCCGACATTTTCCCCGCCATCACCACGCCGTCATCAAACCATCAACCGCGTGTCATGCGATACCGACCTCCCAAGGTAGACGACCGAAACTAGCCCTGGGGTAGCGACACTAAACCGCGACCCAAACCGATCCATCCCGTACCTCGGCCTGGTAGATCTTCACGCGCGCTTTCGGCGAATCCGTGCACAACCCCGTCTTGATGTCAAACTCCCATTGATGCAACGGACACACAATACAGGCACCTGCCACTTCACCCGCCGAGAGGTTCCCGCTGCTGTGCGGACACGTGTTATCCGAAACCACGACGAGCTCGCCGTCATCGTCCAGAAACACCGCCAACTCGCGATCATCGATCTCGACAAACGTACCGCCACCACGATGGCACTGATCCAATGCAATCACCGGCTTCATGATGGAACCTCCGATGAACGGTCACGATTGACCGGCAACGCCCGCTTCTTCCGCCACACCCTTGCCAAAGAACTTCGGCGGGTCTGTCAGGGTATACACCTTCGTCGTCTCGTTGATCATCTTCCGGAGATTCCCCGGCGTATGATAAATGCCAACCAGCGCAATGCCGTCCAGCATCCGCAAGCCGCCCGTCGTCTTTTCGGCAAGAATGCGATCAATCTCGTCAGCGTCAGGGCGATCGTTCAACGGTTGATCCGAACCAAGGATGAAACTCCACGGTGCGGCATACGTCGGCACATACGTTACACCTGAAGCGATGTGTGGAAACACAGCCTTCAGGGTAGAGGCCAGGCAGGCGTGCAAATGCATCTCGACCGGTGCCACCGGACCCGCCTGCAAGACGAACACCCCGTTGTCCGTCAGTGCGTCACGGCACTGCGCGAAATACTCTTTCGTGAACAATTTGAACGACGGCCCGTCTTCAATCGGATCGGACAAGTCGGAGATAATCACGTCCCATTTGGTATCCGGACGATCCAGCACGTTGAACGCATCGTCGATGATCACCTCAAGCCGCGGGTCATCAAACGCGCCCTGATGCATATCGGCAAGATGCTTGCGACACGCGTCAACGACCTCGCCGTCGATGTCGACCATCGCAACGTATTCCACGCCGCGCCACCGTAAGACCTCTCGTGCCGTCGCACCTTCGCCGCCGCCGAGAATGAGCACGCGTTTGGGGTCCGGATGATTCAACATCGCGGGATGGACAAGCGGCTCGTGGTACAGGTACTCGTCACCCGTGCAGCTCTGCCATTTACCATCCAGCACGAGTGCCTTCCCGTAGGCACCCGTCTCGACAATGTGCATCTCCTGAAATCGCGTTCTTTGGGAGGCGATGACCTGCGTAATGCCATGCGAGTAAATATCGCAACCGGTGATGTACTCATTCATCCAGAAATCAGCTTCGACCTTGCTCCCTGCCACGGGCGTAACCTTTCATTGAACCGGCGTACCCGTATGGCACTCCGGCAAAACCATCATGCGTAGCAATTGCTACGATCCTGTTCCGGCGAAGCAGACGCAAGTCAGCCTCTATGTAACGCAAACGTGATTGTTGTTCTTGTATGATTCAGTTACGTCGAGACCTGTACCAGGCCTCGATCCGTAACCAGCGGAAAGCGCTTACGCCGTCGTACCGGCAGGCACGACCTCAGGCGAAGAGCCTTGCGTGGGTGTCTGTTCAGGGGGAACGTCGTGTTCGACAGTGCAAACCGAAGCGTCATTCGCAAAATGCTGACCGCGATCAAGCTTGCGAAGATGATAACGCTTGGCGCCTAACGACTTGACCAGCGAAAGAACCGCGTTCTCCGCATTGGCGCGGTGGCCGCAGGTGAAGGTATCGACCGCTGCGTAGCCACATTCAGGCCACGTATGGATCGAAAGATGGGATTCGGAAATCAAACCCAGAGCCGTCACACCCTGAGGAGTGAACTTGAACGAGATCTGATTCAACAAGGTGGCATCACCACACTCGACAGCGTCACGTACGGCCTGCTCGATGTGGTCACGATCGTTCAGCAGGTGCGCCGGACAATCAAACAGCTCAGCAATGCAGTGCAATCCAACAGCTTCCAATTCTCATCAAGCTCCATTTCTACCTAATGCGCACCCATCCTTTCGGCCGGCTGGATACCTGTGAAATACAGGGCCGCGATCCATCGCAAACCCCCTTAAAATGCCAAGAGCCCCGCAAAATAGCAGGAAAAACGCCCCGCGCTAAGAGGTGATCGGCAACTATTCACGCGTTTTCAACCGCCATTTGGCGATTCATAAGCAGATTGATAGTATGGGTAATACACTTTCCCACGTTGGGCCACGCCCGGACACGTCAACGGACAAGGCCGAACAAAAACCTGACGAGATCCTGACATGGATGGATATTTCTACTCCGCAGGCCACAACAGGCTGACCGCCGAAACCGCCGCACGCGCAAAATCACGGGCTGGACAGGTCGAGGACCGAGTACGCGAACTCGAATTGAGACTCGAAAGAGTATCC